>CAZTEB010000008.1:0-26535 GCA_964612735.1 uncultured Pseudomonadales bacterium | reverse complement strand
CAAACCATGTCCAGATCAAACTGCATATCCTTCATCCAAAAGGTATGACGCTGGCTGGCTGGCATCGCGAACAACATGCCATCACTACCTATCTCAGAGCGACCACTCAAGCCCTGTGTAATGCTAACTGCAGTATGTACAACCTCAACCTCTAACTCTCTATCACCTACAGTGATTTGAATACGACTGCGATCAGGAAGTCGTCGCAACTGTGATGACAATGAAACTCGCTGAGTGCTCGGGCGAGAGGCTGGTAGTGAATTAAGCTGCCGTAGTGGCACCACCCAGAGACCAAGTGCAATCAAGCACATTGCTGATCCCGCTACTGCTACTTTAGCTAGCATTACTCTCCTTGCCAGAACGTAACACAACTACTGCTATCGCAATCACTATGATTAAAACTAGCTGGTTACTTCCCAACAACCAATTCGAAATCTGTGCCTTGTCGGGCCTGATGAAGTCCAGCATGAAACGAACAAAACTGTAGTACACCACGTACAACAAAAACAACCTACCCGATCCCAATTTGAGATCTCCAAACCACTTTTCAAGTTGAACTGACGTTGGTCGATCGCTACGCCAGTACCATCGCCATATAAACACAGCAAAAAGCAGCGTCGCTGCCATTTCGTATGCAAAGAGTGGATGAAAGTGCGTGTACGATTCGAAACCGACTAAACGATATCTCGGGTCAACTGGCATGCCCCACGGCAGTGAGGTTGGCAAACCGTAGAGTTCTTGATTGATGGCATTACCAAGCCTACCAATGGCTTGAGCAACTGGCAGCCCAAATACTGAAACATCAAGCAACAATCCCAGTGTGGTGCGAAAGCTCCAACTGCTTGGAAGTAGCTCGAGACGAAAGGCGCGCATCAACCAAATACCTAGCAACAGTCCCAAGACACCACCAGCAACTCCTCCTAAAATACTCAGGCCGCCACGCCAAATTTCAAAAACACCACTCAAGTCCTGTGCATAAAGGTGCCAATCAGTACCCACATGCCAAAGTCGAGCTCCTAACACGCCACTTACTACTACCCCAACAGCTAACACCCAAAATGCACTTTCGAACTTCTGCCAGTTACGCTCTCCCATCACCACTCTGAGTCGATGCTCCACCAACTGCATTCCTGTCACCACGGCCAAGCCTACAAACACACCATACCAATGAAGCGTCACACCAAGAATTTCAAAAGTCATGATGGCTGTATTGTGGTGGGAACAACCCTGAAAAGCAAGCCTAGAGCCAGGTGAAGATACTAAGCGCAGCAAAGAAAACTATCCAAGCCAATGCAAGCACTCTTCCTTCTCTAGGAGAAAGTCCTGTCTTACCAGTTCCAATCGTCAAATTGATATCCCTACCAGTACGCACTACGCGAAATAACTCAATGGCAAGCACTAAGCCTATTCCAAGTATCATGCCCATACCCACTATGCTGGCAGAGGAAGTAATGATGTAGATGGCCAGTGGAAAGTACGCAAGAATAAACAACAACGAGCGCGTGACCAGCTGATTACTCGGACAAGGCCAGCGGTCTGCATAGTAACGACTCAACCACAGCGCATCAGCAATCAACAACCCCACTCCCAGGTACACACCAGCCACAAACCAGCCAAAGTTCAACACAGAATCAAACGCAAAGTAATACAACGGAACAAAGAAAAAAGGAGCTACCAGTGACCACAGCATGGTACTACCAGTTTAGCGCAGTTGCTGTTTGACGGTAAGTAGCTGAGTGACACTGGCATCCACCTTATCAGCGAACTCTCCATCTCTGCGATACTCACTCAGAAGTGCTGCAACCACCGCGTCAAGCTCAGTCAAAGAAACCTGTTGGCCAAAAACGAGCACGTTGTTGTTTGCCAGCACAGCGGCAACAGACACCTCAGCCAGCGTCGGTTTAGCTTGAGCACTACCGCTAGAGCTAGCCGGTACATGAAATGCAGATTCCATCTCGAGAGCATCCGTAAACACTAGTGTCTGAGGATAAGCCAATGCCAGCTCATTCACACAAGATGGGCTGAGCGAACAAGGAATATCGGGATATTGATTGATAACTCCTACGTGTGAGGTCATCACGCCAATACTTGGATGAAGATCAAGCAACTCCTGATACACCACGGCATCCGTGGGGGTTACTTCAATTTGATCAAAAGAAGTATGAAGATCTCGGCGCGTACTACCAATGCCGGGGAAATGCTTAAGAACAGGTAGCATACCCTGACGCTGATAGAGAGATGCGGCTACATTCGCAGCAGCTATAACTTGATTAGGATCACCTGCACAAGTTCGAGTAGCTAGAACAGCACTAGTACTTGATACGTCTACGACCGGACCAAACACTACGTCAACGCCAACGTCGCGCAGCTCAGCAGCGCTACTAGCTATCACACTTTCTAAAGCTGGTCGCTCACCCTGACAGAGTGATCGCCAGCTAGGAACTCGAGTAAATCCCTCGCCGCTGAGACGCTGCACCGAGCCCCCTTCGTGATCAACTGCAATAAGTGGAACTAACGCATCGTTACTAGACTTTGTCTCAGCCAAAGCTTGTATCGTCTCTAAAGCATCACTAGCGACAACTCGGGGAACTGCAGTACCAAATAGGGTTACTAACCCTGGACCACGACTTGTGATGTCAGCTAACTCAGCTGAGAGACTAGCTTCGTCAGTCTGAGTAAGGTCAAGCGGCACCGCAATCAGCTGCCAAATCTTTTCTTCATCGCTAAGGTCGGCAAGCGAAAGCTTTTCGGCAGCAGTGTTTGTCACCACTTGCTGAATGGTGCTGGCGGCTTCATTGTCTGCTACCAATTCAGAGAAAGGTTGTACGAAGTAGTTATACCCAAGCAATAGAGCCAGAAATACTAGAAAAAATATCAGCAAAGTAGTATTGCGTCTCATGACTCGTATTATACGTTACCTGGATCTAACTCTAAACCAACCAACGCTCTGTGAGTCTGGCAGACTACTTGCTCTGCTTTTCTTCGCGCAACTGCTTGAGCTTCCACATAAAAAGCCTGGCTTTGCTTTTAGCATGATCGGCATCGATCACAAACTGCCGGGCCTCCTCAAGCAACTTTCTGTCCGCTTCCTTAGCCAACTTCATGTACAAGCTTTTATGCTTGAGATCGTTAAGATCGACGGCAAGTCTGTACGCATAATCTTGGAATTCCTGAGTGATGTAACCACCTTTATCATCAAGTTGATACGAGTCAAAAAGCGAGCCAATCGCTTGAAACTGCGACTTTTTACGGCGAGATGCATGCTGTTTGCTACTATTATCTTTCATATGATAATCAAGTTTAAAAAGATCATGAACGCTTCTTAAGAGCTGCAAAGGCGTTCATCACAGCATACCGTAAACGGTGAAGCCCGATACTCTTCCCATAATACTTTTTCATGAGTAGCTCCGCTGGAATTTTAATATGGATGGAGCAGAATTTTTCATCAACTTTAGCAAGCTTGTAAATCTGAAATGTAGTACCATTCAGCGTCTTTGACAAAACATCAGCTATCTCTGTCACCTGCGACTCACCTTCGATTACAATCTTTCCTGTGTCAATATAACTCAACAGCATGCCATAACCTCTGGGTGTAAGGAGAATCGCCTCCAAGTACTCAGTAAGCCTCTTTATTTGATCTTGTTCGCTATGGGTGAAAACATTGCTGGCAGCATCATCGTAGTTAGGAATGTTCAAGTCAAATGGGTGGTTAAAGATAGCCTCTAAACTAGAAAATATTTCGTCTGGAAACTCGCGAAGCACCTCAAAGAGAAACTTAGTATAGTCGGCATATTGTGGGTAAGTATCTAGTAATTCTTTCTCGGTTCGAGTCATATTATCCTGGTCACTTCTATCCGCGCTTAAGATAGCTTGCGAATACACCGCGAGCTCTTCACCGAATGAACTTGCATCTACCTCAGTTGGAACCTTATAGCGCAATGACACAACACGCTGAAGCTCGTCACTAAGTTTGTTAAATGCAGCATTTTTTATCCGCTGTTTGGTAGCATCGCCAATCGGCGTACTCTTGTCTAAAAAGTCCACTATGCTTGTTGGGGCAGATTTCCTGACTTTACTATACTTTGGAAATGAAAAGCCTTCGTCCAGTAGTTCTGACAAATAACTCAGCGCAGCTATCCTAAACGTCTGACCGTTGGCATCCCTGTAGGGGTGAGTTGTAATGCCAAGCGAATATACTACTGCTGAGAACCGCAGAGCCCTCTCATAGTTTTTTGGCTTACTAATCTCACCGCTAGATCTGACAATGTAATCGTAGAGAAAATCAATCGTCTTTATGAGAGCAGGAAAAAAAACTTCTGCATTTTTTTGATGATCAACAAAGGCAAAGGCGCCAGCACGGACATCTCGACTTCTTATCTGAGTCGTGGGATGTCCCATAACATCGCCATATTGTCTAAATATATACTCACGAATTTCAGTTATTCTCTCGATCAAACTCTCTCCAGCAAACAATTCTTTAATATCAGCATATATTTTTAACTCAGAGATTGATCGTTGCTCTCTGACGTGTAAAGCGTCTGTGTTAGTGCTCTCACTCGCAGCAAAATTATGGTCAAAAGAGTTTTCTGTCATGAACTAGCGCTCGTTTGCAGCTTCTCCACTACTTCCTCCACAACTCTCTCGACAACTTCTCGCTCCTCCTTCAAAAACTTCCCCAGCACGTAGTCGCTTCCAGAAATGCGTCGTTCACCACCACGTCCATCTACGCCAATCCGAACATGCCAAAACTGGTCGCTACCCAAACACTGATAAATTGACAACAGCCCATTGTGCACCTTAGGCCCAGTGCCAAACTGGATTTTATACGCACCTAGCTCGAGATCGAGATCGTCGTGGATTACCCATACTTCATCAAGTGGCGTAGCATGCTTCTTTATGACCTGAGCAACTGCCTCACCAGACTTATTCATGTATGTCTGCGGTTTAATCAGCTCAGCTCTCTGCTCATCAGCTAGCTTAATGTGACAGTACTTTAGTAGTCCTGACTTACTCGCACTCCAACTCTTACTACCAGCCAGGTGATCAACAACTTCAAAACCCACGTTATGTCGCGTCCCCTGATACTTCTCGCCTGGATTTCCCAGTCCAACTAGCACTCGTTCGTGTTCCATATCGGTATTGTACCAATCAAACGGTATAATCAGCCCCATGAAGAATATTGCCATCTTCACTGCAGGCGAAGGACACCTTAGTATTGCTCAAGCTATCGAGCAAACACTGGGTGATTCACACCAAGTTTCTTTGGTGCACAAAGAAGATCCATTCTTGGCTCTTTATAAACCATTCTATAGATACGCGCCTAAAGTATTTAAAATTCCCTTCGAGCTCAGCAAGCGTCCTCAGCTGTATCAATTTGGTCAAAAAGTATTTGAGACCTCTAATAAGAAGCACCTACAAGAAGTCTTTGACGAGATCCAGCCTGATGTCTGCATCAGTGCCTACTTCGGCTACACACCAGCACTTGAAGATCTGTGCCTCGAGACCGGCACTCCTCTTGTTAATATCATGACCGACCCCAGGACGATCCATCCGTTTATCGTGTCACTCGACGCCACTATCAACTTGGCTTTCGATGAGCACGCCGTACACACGGGTCTCGATCTCAGTCCAGGTGCCAGCATCGCTGAGATTGGTTGGCTGGTTCGAGAAGAGTTTGAAGCCGAGTATGACCAAAAAAAAGTCAAAAAACAACTCAACATCGCTGCTGATCAAGCAGTGGTCTTGGTTACTGCAGGCTCCGAAGGCACCACTAAAGTGCTCTCGATTCTCTCTCATCTAAAAGGCGTCAGCACTCCAACTACCGTGATCGTGGCTTGTGGTGCCAACGAAAAACTTGAGGAAAAAGTACTAGCAGTAGCAGCTGAGATTGCTACTGCTAACAAAAATCTAACCATTCAACCACTTGGTTTTACTCGTGAGTTACATCGCTACATGCAAGCGGCTGACATCGTAGTCGGCAAAGCTGGACCCAACTCTATCTTTGAGAGCGCAGCGACACTGACACCTTTTTTCGCGATTACTCATGTCCATGGCCAAGAAGATGGCAACTTAGAAATCATTACCCAACACAACTTAGGGTACGTACAGGAAGACGCTGAAGCAGCAGGAGAACTACTACTGAACATCTTGAGAAATCCACGGCAGCTCAACGAGTTCAAAGCGCCGCTCGCAAATATGCGGCGCTATAACATAGCTGCTAAAAGTAAGCTGCGGAAGTTAGTGCGACAACTTGAATCATAAACTATGCCAGAACAAGACATTTGCAGTCTGATCAGTAACTTGGCCTTGTCTGTTGATGGCACATTCTATAAGAGCATCTTCCACTTTGATAACGACAAAGTAGAACCCGAACTTGTAGTTGCCTTTGCTGAGGCGATCACAAATTACTTAGCAATGGACGAACGACTGGTTTTGAGCCACGCTCATGCTAACAATGACCACATCTTAGAGCATGAATATGTTCAAGTTGTCAGAGAGTTCATCATGTATGTTGCATCGCCAATATTCACTCAAGCACTTGTAAAGTTATTTGGGGAAAAAAATCAGACCGATCACATAGCATTGGATAGAACCCTAGCCCGCAGACTTACAACATATAATTTTAAGATACAAAACTGGTTAGCGGAAACAAGACAACCAACTGTTCTATAACCGCTTTGCTTCAGCAAGCGTAGTCGCCTGCTCCACACCCTTATCTTCTCTAACTTTGATCAGTCGCGGAAACCGCAGCGCCACACCGGCGGCATGGGTTGGCGAGGTGGTGATCTCATCGGCAGCTACTTCGATCACTAATTCAGGCTCCATCCATACATCGGGAGTGAGATCCTTATGTGTGACGTACTGAGTAGGTTGCTCTCCAGCTTGCAAAACATCGCCTCGACGCTTCATATCGCGCAGTTGTTCATCACTCAAACCAGTCCCGATCTTAGCAATAGAAACTATCTGCTCATCTTCGCGCAACACCCCCACCAGCAACGCTCCAATCCCAAACTCAGTCCTCTTGCCACGACCAACGTAGTATCCCATCACGACGCAATCAAGCGTATCTGAGAGCTTACCACTCGTGCCTTCTTCTTCTTTTATCTTCACCCAATACCAACCTTTGCGACCACTTGCGTAGGGTGAGTCCAACTGCTTCATCACCGCACCTTCCAATCCCTCGGCTAGTTGCTGTTCGTGAAAGGTTCGGATTTCAACTGGGTCATTGGAGGTAATATACGGTGTATGAATAAACACCTCAGAATCACTAAAAAGACTTTTTAACACATCTTTTCTCTCTCGCAGCTTTTTCTTCAAAAAATCACTATCGTCTAAGCTCAAGACGTCAAACACATAAAATCGAAGTGGCACTTCTATGGCCTTAGCAGCTACATCATGCTTGCGACGACGAGTGATAGTTTCTTGAAAAGTGACGAGGCTGCCGGTCTCTTTGTTATAGCCGATCGCCTCTGCATCGATGATACAGTTTTTACAGCGCAGCTGATCTCTAGCTTGTTGTAGCTCCGGAAACATGTGACTGATGTCATCTAAGTTGCGAGTAAAAGCGCGAACAGTATCGTCTTCCAGCACATGAATCTGAACTCGAAGACCGTCATACTTTGGCTCCGCGATCACAACGTCCATCTTCTCTACGATCTCTGTGGCAGAGTTGAGTCGCTGACACAACGCCGGCACAATCGGCACACCAACTTCCACTGGCATAGTCGCCAACGAAGCGAGCCGCTGTGCTACTGAATCACTCGCTTGCGGCAAATACGCCTCTGCCAACACTCCCACATCTGCTCGCTTTTGATATGCGGCTTCAAGGGCCTTGGTTTCAGACTTATCACCCACCACTGTCCAACTCAATGCGTCAAGCAACGTCATGGTTGAGAAACCAAGTCTCAACTTGCCAATTACGACTCGAACCAAGTACTTTGCTGAAACTGAATCTACACTGCGCAACAGCTTTACTAAGCCTTGGACTTTGCGAGCCTGGGAGCCCTCACCTCCATCGCGTGCTATCTCACTCAAGCTGTGATGGACGTCCAAAATACTAGGAGAATCGTTGTTTGGCTTTTGAGCCACCACTTTCTCTGCTACCAACCCCACATCACCTAGCTTCTTGTACAGAGCTGTGACGTACTGCTCTCTAGTTGCTGCATCATCACCAAACAAGTCTCCTTGAACTGCATCCTCTTGCTCAAGCTCAACCAACTCAGCCAATGCCCTCAACACCATCTTCACCGAAAGATTAAACTCTAGGGAAATATACGCGGGTGTTAATGAGCCCTGCATCAAGTAACAAGCTTGACTGATCTCCGAAGTTTCTAGCTCACCAAATAATGAAGCCAGCAGCGCGGTCATATCAAGCCGAGAAGGAGTCGACTCAAGTTTCTGAAGGTGCTGAGCAAAAGCTGAAAACGTCATACCACACTATACAACGCCTACTCCGCCAGCGTATACGACACACCTTTAGTGACACCTTTTTTACGTACCACACCTTTTTTGATCAAATCCTTCATGTCACGAAGAATAGTGTCTACCGAAACATTGGGAAGTACTTTCTGAGCATCTTGCGAGGTGGCTTCACCTTGATTGTTTAACAACTCCAATAAGATGATTTGCCGTTCGGAAAGCGCCACCTGTTTGCCGAGCTCCTTCTTGAGCTTAAGGTCCTTGGACAAGCGCTGGACCTGACCTCGAATCTTGTCTATCTCTAGAGCCAAACCATAGCAGAAGTACTCCAGCCAATACGTCATGTCACGCTTGGGATTCTGCTGAACAGACAGTAGTGCTTGATAATACGCCTCTACATCGCTATCAAAATACTGTTCGATCGAGAAAAAGCGCTTAAAGTCGTACTCAAGTTGATGCAGAACCAGCGTCGCAAAAGCACGGGCGGTTCGACCATTTCCCTCTATAAAAGGATGAATAAACACCAACTGATAATGCGTGATGGCGGCTCTCAAGATTGGATGAACATGCTCTGCTTGAGAGCTGTTCAACCAAGCGATAAAGTCATCGAGTAAGAATTGAATCTCAGTAGAAACTGGCGGTCGAAACACCACTTGACCATCAGTGGCACTTTTGACGATAACTTGTTTGTCGCGAAGTTCTCCAATGTAGGGCTGATCGATCAGTCGCTGCATCGTCAACGAATGGAGCGTCTTGATGGTTTTAACAGAAAAAAGCTGGGGGTTAGTGTCGAGATGCTGATTATCCATCCACACCAACACATTGCGGTAATTTATGACCTCTTGGATGTCGCGCTCACGGGCCATGATGCCAGTTTTGGCGGCCACATCTCCAGTGTCGAGGTAGTTCTCGAGCCGAACCACTTGCTGAGCCTGCTCTTGAGTCAGTTCATTTCCTTCGATCTTGGTGCCGTAGTGCACAGTCCTAGACAGTGCATCATCTCTAAACTTAGCCTCCCAAGCAGGAACAAGAGGAGCGTTGTCGATAATAGCCTTAGCTGACTCAACTCGACTGATGTATGTCAAAAGATTGTTCGTAATGGTGTAGGTTGGTTGAAACATGGCGAGCCGCTATTGTAGCGCAATTATCGCATAATGTGCAGGGAAAACAGTACACAAATTCATCCGACATGATAAGATACTACTCTATGGCTGATATCAAATCTCCTGGCTCAATACAAGAATTTCCCCTGGCACTAATCAAAAACATGATTGGACTGGCAACTAGTGGCTTCGGCGTGGTGGTCGCTCTGGCTTGGAATGAAGCCATCAAAGCTTCAGTCGAACAGTTTATAGACCCCTATCTCGGCACCAACAGTGGCATCATCTCTCTCTTTATCTACGCATTTGTGATGACGCTACTCGCTGTAGCAGTCACCATGCAGCTTTCCAGCCTTGAGAAGCGTTTTGAAAACTTAAACCAACGGATGCGTGATAAAAAGAAAAAGTAGCCTGGCCCAGCTATGTTTGTACCTTCCCTAGTTGATGAAGATTTGATTCGATCATTTCGCCACACCTCTGCAGCTATGCCGTTTCACACGGCGGTTTCAGATCTTTTGACCCAGCTCGGAATTAAAGTGGAGCTTTCTGGTAGTATCAACACCTCTGGACCAACGCTGATCATCGCCAATCATGAATCTGCTTTAGACAACCTCGTTCTCCAGTCGCTGATCACTCGACCAGACGCCAAGGTGGTCGGACTAGCATCGCATGCTGAACTCGGACCGACAATGTCTAAGCACCTCTTTCCGATCTATCGTCAGCAAAACGTTCGTGACTTGTTTGCCAAGTCGCTTTTTTCAGGTGCTATGCAGCACATTGTTGATGATAAGGCTACAGCTATGCAAAAAAATCGTAGCAGTATCAGCGATGCTGCACGGTATGTAAGTGATAATCACTGCGTAATGTTCTTCCCAACGGGTACTGGTGGCCACAAACCAAAGGAGGGTTCATGGAAGCCAGGCATAGGATTTCTTGCAGCCCAAATCACCAACCCCAACACTCAAGTAGTTTTTGTTCGAATCGCTGGTGGAAATAAGATTGACCTACTGCGCTACGGCAAACAGCCACTGCGAACCATGGCGTTTGGTTCAGCGGTAGCAACTGTTCGGGCCCACACCCCAATTTCATTACGAAAGATCATCACTGATGGTAGCACCGGTAAGGAAATAGCGCGCCAACTAGAACTCGCATATCAAGCTGTACTAGGTGAAACAAAGCTGTATTGAGTTTATAAAATCAAAAAGTCTCAGAGCTCATTTTTGCAGTTCACTCCACAGCACTTCAGGAATAACCCTGACCAAGTCTGAGGCATTAAAGTATGGACCGACTGTCTGGTGCAGATATTCACCGGCTTTTTTATTAATATAACTACCGACAACTGCCGACGTCACAGCATCATGCGTGCAGTACAGAGCCGCCACCAACCCAGCTAACACATCACCAGTGCCACCCTTGGTCATGCCCGCGTTACCACCGGTGACTTCAATGACTCGATCTTGATGGAAAATACTATCAACCTCACCTTTGAGCAAAACAGTGACGCCTTGGTCAACTAATTCTGTAAACGGCAGCGAGTCGACTTCACCAACTAAGCGCCGCAGCTCTTGCTGATGAGGGGTAATGATACACGTTTCTCCAAGCAACCGAGGACTTACCATCTGTAGCGCACCCGCATCAACTACCCATTTTTTTGTGGAGTACTGCGACAATAGAATGCTGACGATTTCCCGCGTATCCTCGCTTCGCTCCATGCCAGGACCGATCAGAATAGCGTCGGCTTCCTCTACGTAGTCATTGAGGTTGTCACGATCAACCACGATGCCATTCCAAAACTCTTGCTTGGCTTCTTTAATCAATTCATTGTTGATTGGCACTGATGAGTAAAACACCATGTCGACGAACTTGCTGGCAATATCCAAGCTCCACTTGCTGGCAGCATGAAAAAGCTCACTACCACCTATGATGAGTAACTTGCCGTTCTGACCCTTGTGAGAGCTTGGTTCGGGTGGCTGGATGTTCTTCAGGTACTGATTGATGTCCATAGGGGGTATTGTATGAAGCATTTATTGTCTGGGCAACAGCAAACCTGGAGTCAAAGCTTCCTCGTACTCCTGCTACAGCTCAATAACCTTCTGGGTAGCGATCGCATTCTTCGTCTCTTTATCAGCGCTGGTTACGATTGACTGACCCTGCTTGAGCATATCCAACACGTATGACTGACTGGTTTCATCCAGCTCAGATAAAATATCATCGAGCAGTAACACTGGCCGCTCACCAACTTCTGATGCTACATACTCCAACTCACACATCTTCAACCACAGCACTGCCAAACGTTGCTGACCGCGAGAGCCGTATTCAGCTATGGAACGCCGTTCGCCACCAAGCAGCAGCCGAACTTCAAAATCATCTTTATGCGGACCAACCAATGTATGGCCAGCGGCAATCTCTCGAGACTGGTAATGATCAATTCGCTCTTGGGAAATAATTGAAGGTTGATACTCAAGTGAAAATGCGACCGGAAACTGCACTCCATCGAAACTACCGACAAACTGTCTTCTTCGCTCTTGGACCGCCTCACCATGCTTAATCAATGACATATTCCAGTATGACAACGTGGTGGCCGAAGTCTCGCCTTCACGAATCTGCTGAAGGAGTTTGTTGCGACGCTTGAGCGTCTGCTCATACGTCTTGAGCGACGAGGCATAGGTGGGAAATAAAGTTGAGAGCGGTGTATCAAGAAACGTCCGTCGACGACCCGGTGACCCCTCAACCAGTCGGAGGTCTTCTGGCCGAAACACCACGCTATGAAACTGACCAACGAACTTGCGCTTTTGTTTGCGAGCACCATTAATGGAAAATAGTCGACGCTGCGTTTTTCTACCTTGGACTTCTCCCCTAGTCAGCAGTACTTCTAAAGTCGAAGAGTCAGCACTAACACCCCCTCCGCTTTCATCTTCATCTTCGATTGTGACTGTGACTCGACCTAACTCTTGCTCAAAAGCGATCATCTCTTCTATCTTGCCAGCTCGGAAACTGTCGCCCGTAGAAGCCAGTGCCAAGGCTTCAATGACCGATGTCTTGCCAATGGCATTGGGACCCATGATCAATGTCGTACCAGATGAAAATTCAAAGGACTTAGAGCTATAGCCACGGAACTGCTGAAGGTGGAGGGAGCGGACGTGCATGTGGAGGTATTGTACCCTGAGGATGATATATGCCTCACTAGCTTCAGAGTCTTAAAGCTGACCAGAGCTTTCACTCTTTACCAATCACTAGCCGCTCAATTTATTTTTGCTCAATGTTAAAAAATGCAAAGCTACTTTGCGGAATACTCAAGTACCCCGGCGCTCGCAAATTAAACGCTGTCTTAAATTCATCTCCAGATAATGTAATCGTGCCTATATTTGTCTGGAACGTAATCTGGCCCGTAGAGCCATTGCCCTGACTGACACTGACGCTGGTCACATTAGATGGACCATTAGACTTCGCTCGAAGCTCATCATGGCTATAGGGATTACCACCCCAACACGACGTCGTCACTGGCGTCACTCGATCGTCACGATAGCGGGCGGCGTTGATAATGTCAGCCAGCTCTTGACCACTCAACCAAGGATTGGAGCGGCCACATTTATCAGACGAAGAACTATACCCCTTGGTGTACCAAGCTTTATACAGCCAAGGCGAACCACCAATACTGTCATATGATTTGTCTATGAAGTTGCTACCACCCGAACCATCAGTAGTATCCCACCCAATAGGTGAAGCATAACCACCATGCGTCGAAGCATAGAACGTTACTACGTCTTCGAGTACTTGACCACGGGTCTCATCCACAGCTTGCCTCCAAGCGGCTGGTGGATTATCAGACTTACCCTTGTTAAATACCTGACAACTCTCAGTCGTGCAAATCTGCGTACCCTGGACTTTGTAGCGATAGGCATAGGTACGAGCGGCCACGGCTTGTGCCTTCAGAGCTTCCAAACTCCAACTTGAGGGCATCTCAGCGATACCATAGAGATAGGTGGTCTCGAAATCCATCGAGCCATAACCAGCTACGTTGATGCCACCCCCCGTGTCTTTGCTCACTGGCTCCTTACCGTAGTAGGCTTGTAAAATTTGTTTAAAGTTCTGGCCGGCTTGAGCTCTGCCGCGTGCCCCATACTGACTCATACCCTTACGATGCGTGTGAGCTCCGAATGAAAACACAGCAAAATAGCCAGATGGCGCCGACTCCCGGAAACCCTTAATGGACGCATAGTAGTCATCAGCCAACTCACTATTTCCGATCGAGGCCGTAAAACTACCAGAACGCGTATTGATGATCTCTTGCTGACGAGCACTGAGATCAGCAATCTGGCTGGAGAGCTCCGCCTGATACTGGCGAGCATTGGCCACTTCTACTCGGAAAAACTCAGCTTGGTTATCAAGTTGGACCTGTAGGGCGGCTAACTGAACCTGATCTTCTTCGAGCTGCTGACGGTCTTCTTCGAGTTGCTGAATTTCGGCACCCAGTCCACCGATCAATCGATTGTCCTGAGACTCGACGCTACTGCGGTATGCCAAGTCTTTAGTAAGTGAGGCGGCTGAGTTACTACTTAAGAACACCATCAGCGGCGACGAAGTACGTGCTCGCTTGTAGCGCTCAGCAATCCGCTTAGATAAGATAACGTACTGGACAGCCAAGTCTCCTTCGCGCTGATCGATCTGCTCAGCCAATTCTTCAGAATCTTCTCGTGCTTGAATGATGCCTGCTTGAGCATTTTGAATTCGCTGCTCAAGTCCCGCCAACTGACTCTCAAGCGGCTTGGTTGCCTCTTCAGAAAGCTTCTTGAGCTTCTCAAGCTCATCAATTTGACGCTGAAGATCTTCAACCGGATCGATAGCGAAGACAGTGGGTACTGGAAAGCGGAAAGTGAAAAGTGAAGTAATTACTTTAGCTTTAGAATATACGCCAATGACACCGACAATACTGATCAGTCCCACGCACAGCAGAACCAACCCCACTTTAACCAGCCGGGCAGGTTGTCTTCTCACCCCTTCAGTCTAGCAAATTTTAAGCAGTTCGTCGCCTGGCAGCTCCAATCACAGCAACCAGCAAACACTAAAAATCTTTTGCTTTTGCTCTCTGGGCAAGACTCGAGGTACAATAGGTGGATGAAGAAAGTGATTTCAGGTTTCTCACTAGCATTGTTACTATTAACCACGTCAGCTGTAAATGTTTCCAACGTTCACGCACAGTTTCTTAATCTATGTTCAAATGATGGGACAGGCTTAGTCTCCAACGTTTTTTCTTCCCCAACGGGTGTTTCATTTGTAGACGGTCAGCACACCCAGGCTTCGATCACAGCCACCAATCTAACCGGCTCATATAGGCTAGAACCCAAGGAACCTTTCCAAAAGTACGCAGGGTGGTTTAACCTGGATTCGTACACAGCCACCGCCAACAACAATAATGAGGTTACATTTTCAATCTCAGATAATGACTATTTTTCGCATAGAGAGTCAAGAGAAGGAGATGAAAAAAGAATAGTTCTTGAGCTAGTAAACACTTCCAACAATTACAGATGCACGCTTATCGACTACACAATTTTACCCCAAGATGCTGCCATTAGCTGTGATGCCACTCTAAGCGCACTTGATGGAAGAAGCGGCTGTTTTGATACCGAGCAAGATTTACTCCTCAACATCCGCAATGTTAGAAATACTCTCACTAGTCAACCATATAATGGAAAAGTGCATATCGACCTAGAGGGCGAAGGAGGCGATTGCTTTGGAGTGCCATTTCTAGGTGGTGTGATAGGCACAGTTGTGGGAAATGGCGCTGACATAGATATAGTGAATGGTAGTGCTGAAGTAGAGATCGCGGGTTGCAATATCAATAATGACAACGTCAATAACACCTTTTGGGTGAGCATCAAGTATGAGTCCAATCATAACCAGGAGATTTGTGGCGATCGACTAGAAGTCCCCATTGAACCTTCTTGTACACCAGAGGAACGTGACCGACGACCTGTTACTGGCAGCAGCACAACTCAATCGCCCAGCGACTTCAACGCAGATGCATTTGGACTATGCAAGCAACTTGTAGATGGATCCCCACAACATTCAGACTGTCTTGCCTGCCATGGTGGCTCAGGCAAGTTTGCTGGTATCACTAAGGGCGTATGGACTGCCGTTGGCTGCATCAGTACTGATCCCACCCAAGGCTTTGCATCGCTCGTTAAACTAGGTCTTTGGATAGCTGGCGGAGTTGCACTATTAATGATTTTGGCGTCTGGCTTTATTTTAAGCACTTCACAAGGTGATCCCAAACGAACAGGCGAAGCAAAAGACATGCTACAAGCTGCAGTCATAGGGCTGTTCTTCATTATCTTTTCAGTAACGGTATTACAGTTTGTTGGGGTAAATATTTTACAAATACCTGGGTTTGGTGGAAGTTAAGGGTATGAAAAAACGACTACTTGCACCCCTACTACTCTTGAGCGCAACACTTGTTTTCCCGCTGACAACTCACGCGCAAACTACAAATAGCTTCTGCACTGTAGAAACAGAGGAATATTCTAATGGAAATGTTCGAGTCGAGCTGAGCTATTTTCGTACATCTGCCGAACAAGGCTATGAACCAGACATTATCATGGAGACTTCCGACGGTGTTGGTGGAATCGTACCAATAAGCCAACGAACTTGTAGACAAAATCAAGCAGATCCAAGCGTGATTATTTGCAATTTTGTTGTATTACAAGAGCAATTGATTCACGATACTTCATGGACTTTCTCTGGGCTAACTCAGAGTGGCTCACGAGTTTGCACAGGATCAACAACTCTCACAGGCAACTCAACAAGCAACGACGTCTTTTCACCTGATGAAACAGGTGATACCAGCTCTGGAAACAGCAATAGCGGTGGCACAAACGCCGGAGGCTTAGACAACTTCCAAGGCGTAACTGATGGCGTCCTAGACGACCTCAACCCCATCAAACTATTCGGTGACGAAAACGAAACCGGTGACCTCTCCACTCCCGGTGGCATTCTCTCGCGCGTTCTTGTCTTTGCTTTCCCTTTAGCTGGACTAATTTTATTCGTGATGATTCTGTGGGGAGGATTTGAGATGTTATCTGGCTCAGCTACCAAGAAGTCACTCGATGCTGGCAGACAACGTGTCACAGCTGCACTAATCGGATTTATCTTGCTGTTCGTCAGCTACTGGATCATCCAAGTTCTGGAAGTAATCTTCGGCATCATCATTTTCGTCTAAGAAACGCTACTTGCCAAATCGCCTACCGCGGCTGGCTAACACCTCCAAGCACTCATCGAGCTTTTCTGGCGTAAATTCTGGAAACATCCAGGGTGCAAAGTAAAACTCGCTGTACTGCATCTGCCACGCTAGGAAACCTGACAGTCGCTGTTCGCCACCAGGGCGGACTATCAACTCGGGGTCTGGCATGTCTGCGGTATCGAGATAGCTAGCAAACACATCTTCGGTGAGCTCAGCATCGATGTTTTCAGCAGAGAGCTTTCCAGACTTTACGTCTTTTACTACCCTGCGTGCTGCGCGCACGATCTCATCTCTACTGCCGTAGTTCATCGCCAACGTCACGGTAACGCCCGTGTTATCTTTGGTGTCCTGCAGGCCCGAGCGAATTCGCTCTTGAATATCTTGATCAAACTTGGTGATATCACCAATCATATTGACGCGAACGTTTTTTTTATGAAGCTCTTTAACCTGCCTATCGAAGAAGCTACGAAACAAATCCATCAAGCCTTTGACTTCGATTGGGTCGCGCTGCCAGTTCTCAGTGCTGAAAATCCAAAATGTCAGATACTCAATACCTCGCTGCGCGGCTGCATCGATCAACGGCTCGAACACTTCATTGACTGCACGCTGGTGACCCTTGAGCACACTCAGGCCCTGGGCACGCGCCCAGCGGCGATTACCATCACAGATGATGGCGATGTGGGAGGGGGTTGAAGCTGACATACTACTGTTCTATCACTGTGCCTTCATACTTTTTATTCATCAAACAATTGTAAAGGTTGTCAGTCTTTCCACCGGCGATGATGTGACTAGTAATACCCTTAGTCGCAAGCTCTAACGACTCCTCTATCTTGTGCCACATACCACCAGTCACATCAAAACCTTTGGTGCCATTGATGTGCTGCTTAGCGTCATCTTTAGTAGCACTCGTGATAGAAGGAATCGTGGCTCCTTCGCTATCTAGAACTCCAGCCACCTCAGTTACATGGATAACACGCGAAACATCAAGTGAGTGCTTTGGTAGCTCTAAAGCTAGGTAAGCAAGTATCTTCTCTGTTGACCAAATAGTACACCCCTTCTTATCATCCACGATGACATCCCCACAACAGATGGGTAATAACCCTTTGTCTAAATACTCGAGCAAAACCTGACTACACCAGTGCTTGGCTACATCTTGACTAGTCACCATACTATTACTAAACAAGAAACTAGCAGCAGGTAGGTGTTCATCAATAAACTGCTTAACTACTATTCTATTGAGCTGTGCAGCACTATCCTGAGTTATGGCCATACCAATGATACTATCCTTGTTGACGAATCCATCCATAGTTTGATACCTCAACGCTGGAGCATGAGCAAAACTACCTTGACCATGACCAACGATAAACAACTCATTAGACTCGGATCTTGCTCGAGCAATTTCCTGAACGAGTCGCTTTAGCACATCAGGACGCGTGGTGTACGGCACCTCTTTGTTTGTAATGATTGAGCCACCAAGCTTAATGAGGGTGATGGGGGTATTTTTTATCATACGTTTATGCAGCCACTAAATCGTGAGCAAACTCCTCCAATACTACTGATGCAAAAGGTCTTAAACCAACGTGTGTTGTTTCTGGTCCGAGAGGGGTGAGAATTGGCTCAATGACTTTATACTGCTCATCATTTAGAACTGCGACAAACTCAACAAGTTTAAATAGACGTTGGATTTTCTGAAAACCGTCCTCCTGATCTGGCCAAATTTGCGCCACAAGAACGCCGTCAATGTTCTTGGGCTCAGAGAGAAAAACTCCATCGACAAAATGGTCTATATCCGATGGTGTAGTTCCGTTTAAAAGCTCTGGAAACTCTTCTCGCATTTCTCTGCGAATCGCCTGCTCAAGACTTTCTCCGCTCTCTACACCACCACCAATTGGAGCATAGTGAGCTTCAGCCAGAGCGCCATAAGATACTAGTTCACCGCCCTTTACCACTACCTCAAACTTAATGTCATCTTCATTTCTGATAGGCTTGGCGACATGCAATCGACCTTGATACTCAAAAAGGGCGTACACTCCTTTTCTCATTTTGATGTTTTCAATCATACATACCTCCCACAGGTGGGTTGACATTACATTAGTCGCAACTTCACTCCAAAATCATGCAAACTGCTCCCTTTAGTCTGGAACTGCTACAATGGCGCGGTATGAAGCACCAAGATCATCAGCCGGTTATGGGTAGCACTCACGTCACTTTAGTTACTGAGGTTGGTGAAGACGTCGGCAGCTTGGACGTATTTGCAGCTCATCGACATCCAGCAAAGTTGCATCGCGCACCTTCAGTTTGGCTGAAAAACGAAAATGATCAAGTGCTCCTCCAAAAGCGAAGTGATCAAAAAATCACCTGTCCAGGCGAGTGGGGTAACGCCATTTGTGGCAACGTCTCACCAGAGGAAACCGTGGCGGAGTGTGCCCAACGACGACTGTGCCAAGAGTTGGGCCTGCAGCGACCACCAACCTTACAAGAACTCTACACCTTTACCTATCGGGCCTACGCTAATAAAACCTACGGTGAGTATGAATTCGACCACGTCTTCGTAGGGAACATCACCATGGATGAAGCTAGTAAGCAGCTCAGCCCCAACCCTAACGAAGTACACCAAGTAGCTTGGGCCAACATCGACAAACTACTGGCGGCAGCGGAAACTATACCACTCCCGACTCCTGAAGAAACGGTGGCACTAACTACTGATCAGCTCAAAGAAAACGTTACATCGCACCAGCTTGCCATCACACTAACTGATGCCGTCTCCGGTCAAGAGATAGCTTCTGAAAACCACTTACTCGTCCCTTGGACATTGCTCATGCTCCAAGACCAAAGACTGCAAAAATGGCTGAACAAAAAAATCTAAGCTCGTGAAGAGCGATACACACTGGTAAATCGAAACAGCAAGTACAGCAAGAGCACCTGCCAATACAGCATAAAGAACGTCAACCAATCAGAGGTGAACGTGATGTAGTCGCAGCCGATGAACCCACTCGTCTGACAAGAAAAAACTGTTTGGACAGAAGGCACCACCAACCAGCGCCACAACAGCGTCACTACAGCTAGTACTGCCGTCGGCAGCAAACTCATCCAAATAAACACTCTGTCTTCTACAAGCATCTGCATGGTTTGGTACGGATGGAGCAACAAACCCAGCGTGAGCTGTCCTATTGAATATCCAATGGAAATTCCGGTGCGCAGAGGTTTCACTGCCACCTCCTCAGAACCTCTAATGCAACCGCCGTCAGCCCGGAACTCAAGAGAAGTACCTGCCAAGAGTAACGACCGATCAGCGACGTCAACCAGTCAAGTTGAGCTGGAAAAAACCGTGTGGTGTTGAGTTTTGATTGCTTGGCGGCTTGGTGTTGGAGTTGGGTGAGGAAGTCTTGGTTCATGTGTTTAGTTAATATGAGAACAGGCAAGCAAAACGCTCCAACAACGGACTTCCTCGGGGTCTAAAGACAACCCTCAGAAGTGTTGTTTGCGCTTAAGTTGTGCTTTGTTCTTGCTAAAAGCTTGTGACGTTGCCCTTTCACTTTTCACTCTGCGCTTACACTAACCACCAACCAGTTCCAGCCCATATAGTTGCTTGAACTCTTCGCGGGCTCGGTACAAATCTGACTCGATTGACTTAACACTCTTGCCCCACTGCTGCGCGATATCCTTGACTCGCTTTTTATCAAGATACTTCTGCTTAAGCAACTCACGTGACCGCTCGGGCATCTTCTTCATGACTTTGGTAACTGCATCAGCGACTTCATGCGCATCTTCTATGCCGTCAGCCAACAACATCTCCCCAAGAGGAAAGGTTTTGATAGCACGCTTGGCATACTTCTTGCGATAGTAATCAGCTACCTCGTGCTTAGCTACGCCACACATCCATGTCCAGATAGAACTACTGCCTCGAAACAACGGCAGATGTGATAGACAATTAACGAATGTCTCTTGAGTCAATTCTTCAGCATCTTTAGTATTAGATACTTTTGTAGTGATGAATCGTAGTAGCTTGGGATAGTAGCGCTTGTGCCATACTTTCACCGCCTCAGGTCGACCCAACTTTAGATCTGCGAGCAAGGCTTGGTCTGAACTAGTCATATCAAAGTCATTCT
Source organism: uncultured Pseudomonadales bacterium (assembly GCA_964612735.1). GTDB lineage: Bacteria > Patescibacteriota > Microgenomatia > UBA1400 > PJMF01 > CAZTEB01. The sequence goes on along the minus strand of CAZTEB010000008.1, from coordinate 5,671 downwards.
ACTATAATATCCTGACTATGGCCCTACTCGCACAGGCTCCAAACGCCCAACCTCTCGACCTTGGTCAAAAGCTGACGCTTGGAGTAGGCGGCCAACCGGTTGGTAGCGTCTACGACACTCCCGCAGTCCTCGTCAATATTCTGGCAAGAAACATCTTCATCGTAGCTGGTCTCATCTTGTTCGCAATGATTGTCTACTCAGGCTTTAAGTTCATTCAAGCTGGTAGCTCTAAGGGTAAAGATGAAGCACAGCAGATCATGACGGCCGCCATCACCGGCGCGATCGTGATATTTGCGGCGTACTGGATCGTTCGAATCGTAGAAGTACTTACTGGTACTCAAGTACTGTTCTAATAAAAATGCTACAATAACCCCATGCTACAACTCTTGGCCCAGTCAGATATTTTCGGTGAAGTCACCAAACCCGACGGCGTAGCGGCCTTTGACGCTGCTGCTGGCGGCGGCGACAGCATTGGACTCCTACTCTTCATATCCAACATGATTAAGCTAGCCACCGTGATCGCTGGCATCTGGGTGCTGTTCAATCTAATCGTGGCTGGCTATGAATACATCACGGGCGCAGGCGACAGCGGCAAACACAAAAAAGTTCGTGACTACTTCACCATGAGTGTCATTGGGCTGGTAATCATTGCTTCTGCATATACCATCATCGCATTACTAGGACTACTCATCTTCGGTGACGCTGGCTACATCCTTGATCCAACGTTACAAGGGCCAGAGTCTTCGACGGCAGCACCTCCTGTAGGAGTAGGATAATCCCTATGACATTCTTCTCGACACTACTAGCGCAAGGCAATCAGGTTAATTTTGGCGATGGCCTAGCGCCCACGAGTGGCATCTTTGCTGAAGACTCAAAAACTGGCACCTTTGCTCTGAGCAACACCGAGCTACTTATCTCCCGCATTGTAGGAATTCTAACTACCATCGGAGCACTGTTCTTCATCGTCTACTTCATTATGGGCGCTATTAGCTGGATCTCGGCTGGAGGAGATAGCAGCAAAGTTGGCAAAGCACGTGACCAAATGATCCAGGCTACTCTGGGCTTGATCGTGATGGTGGCGGCGTATGGTGTGATTGGCATCATTGGTAGCGTGGTGGGGATGGATATCTTGAATCCAGCTGCGCAAGTAAGACAGCTTATACCAGGTACTCCAAACTATGGCAGCATTCAGCCCATCGGACCAGATACTGGTGAAGGCGAAAGTTAGGACACTAAACATGAAACGTCATCTTTACTACGCTTGCCTCACTTTTATCATCGCACTTGCGTTGATGTTGCAAACTCCAAGTTCAACTCTTGCCCAAATCACCAACCCCGTCATCGGCGACTTGGGTAGTAACGCTGGCCAGGCAAACGACGGCACCATCTTTGGCGGCTACTTTATCAGTCTGTGGCGTTCGGTGATTACAGTAGGAGCCCTATTGGTAATCGTGTTTTACCTCTGGGCAGCTGTGGACTGGATCTCAGCCGGCGGCGACGCTAGCAAAGTTGGCAAAGCCCGCGACAAAATGATTCAGGCTACTATTGGACTGATTATCTTAGTCGGCTCCTTTACGATCATTGAGTTTGTCAGTGCCTTATTCTTTGACGGCCAGTTTAATATTTTATTGCTTAATTTCTCATGATCTCACTTCTCCTCCAGCAACCAGTTCAAATCAATCTTACGGAGAATGCCGCTGCTGCTGAGCTACCAGGCTCTAGTGGTACCTTCGGCGGCTTCATCAGTGGCCTCCTCACTGCCGTGATGGCTATCGCTGCATTAATGCTGTTACTCTATCTGATTTGGGGTGCCATGGACTGGATTACAGCCGCTGGCGATAACAGCAAGATTCAGAAAGCCCGCGACAAGATCACTCAAGGCATTATCGGCATGATTGTGCTGTCTTCCACAGTCGCAGTTTTCATGATGATACAGGAGTTCTTGGGAATTCAAGTGTTGCGATTTGATCCTTCATTAGCAACTCAAAGCACTACTACTCGAGTTCAAAATGTAGAGACTAGGTTTATACCAAACTTTAACACCGGAGCAGGACCAGAAACACAGAGCACCACTCGTTCTCAATAGCGTGCACTGTGTTGATTGTCGAAGAAGCTTGAATTGACGAATACTAAAAAATAGTGGTACGCTGTATCCGGAGTTGTCACCACTCGACTAATGACATATAATGGCCGGATAAGGAGTCATATGAAAAAAATCTTACAAAAAATTGGTATTGCAGCCAGCACTGTCCCAGCCTCTCTGGCTATGAGTGCTACTATTGCCCTCGCTCAAGTTCAGGACACAAGCATCAATCCTGGTGCTGGATTCGCCACCAATATAGGCTCACTCATTAATGCTCTCCTTACAGTTGTGATGGTGATCGCAGCTCTACTCGTCTTCCTGTACCTCATCTGGGGTGGTATCGACTGGATTACTTCAGGTGGTGACAAGGGTAAAACCGAGTCAGCTCGTAACAAGATTACCGCTGCCATCGTCGGCTTAATTGTGTTGGCTGCTTCATACGCCATCCTCCTCCTAGCCCTCAACTTCTTGGGCTTCGACGGTGGACTCTCTGGAGATGATAGCGTCTTTGACAACATTCGCTTTATCAACGAAGCAAGCTAACAAGCTTCTGTATCGAATGAAACACAAAAACACCTCCCTCGGGAGGTGTTTTTAGTTTGAGCGAGATCAGGTATACTACCTTGGTATGATTACATATTCCTCACCCCTTCGATCGTGGCAAGCAGCAGCAGCTGGCCTATTACTAGTTTTAGGCCTCGTCTTCGCTAGTGGTACCACTCCCCAACACGAAACATACGCCAGCGGCTCGGAAGTGATCATTCATGATGAAGATGGCGTTCTCTACCTAGGCACCGAAGTAGTCGGTGAAGACGGTGAAGAAGTAGTCGTCACTAGAAACCGCCGTGGCTTTACTTTTTATGACACCAACATCTGGATTCCCACCGGGTATGCCCTAACCATTAGCTCATACATTTCGGCTCTCCTGACATTAGTGATGCTGATCGCAGCACTACTGGTTTTCATGTATCTGATCTGGGGTGCCTTTGACTGGATTACCTCAGGTGGTGATAAGGGCAAAATCGATAAAGCTCGCCAAAAAATCATTGCTTCCATCGTAGGGCTATTAATAATCGCTTCATCATGGGCAGTACTATTATTAGTGCTAAACTTCCTTGGCTTTGAGTCGTTTGGGGCTCTCTTTGATAATCTCAAGACAGTCGATGGTGAAGGGCCAGCCATCGTAGAGATAGACGAAACCAGAAGAACTACGGAGCTAGGAGAGCTGACTGAAGCCAGCGATGAAGCAGAATTAGATACATCACCTACTCCTAGCCCAGAGCCAACTCGAAATCCATTTGGAGTCCTCAACTTTGAGTAATCATATGAAAAAGACCATCCTAACTCTAGCCAAAGCATTGCTCGTCGTAGCACTATTGGTGACTACTCAAGCCACACCGGTAAGTGCTCAGGGACCCCAATCTTGGGAGAGCTACGGAATTGGCTGTACGCAGACAGCCACTGGAGATGATGGCCAAGCTTACGAAGTTGCTACCATCCAAGGCTTTGGCTGTTTACTTGCTAACGTTTTCTCAGTAGCCATAACGGTAATTGGATTGGCCGCCTTCGCGATGCTACTCTATGGGGCCTTCAGGTACCAGCTCTCTGGCGGTAATAGCAAGGGCGTTGAAGATGCCAGGAAAACTATTACCTTTGCCCTGATCGGTGTCGTAGTTGCGCTATCAGCCTTCATCATCCTCAACTTAATCGCCCAGTTCACCGGTGTAGATGAAGTAACCGAGTTTCAGATCCCCACTTCTGATACCAACTTCAACTAACTCTCAGAATTTCTAGTCATATCTGGTGAACGCGGTATAATACAGTGATCATCATGTCAGTACAGCGCTTGCTCATATTCACCTGCTTTTTTCTACTTGTAGGGCTGGGCTTGCTCTTCACCAGTGCCTCAACTGCATTGGCACAGTCTGTTCCTGTGGGAACCCACATCGGTGAAGGTGACATCAACGCCCAGATAGATATCATTAATAACGTCCTCAGGCCGAACGGTGCTGGAGCCGGCTTTCCTGTGACTCTGATGGTCAGTACTAAAACGCCTGATGGCGAAGTGGCCGCGTTGGCTGCGGCAGCGGAAGGCTTAGCGCCAATCCTCAGAATCAACGATGCGTGTGACGGCACAAGCCCAGCCGCTGTAGTAAGCTCAATTCAGGCCCACTTCGGTGATGTACCCATAGAGTTTGGTAATGAAATTAATAATCCAGAGCTTGAGTGCGCCAGTCCTAGTAACTACGTCTCAGCGTATAGCTCGATCAGCGGCAGCGCTGGGACTATCGGCCCCTCAGCCCTTGATTGGTACAACGCAAATTATCCCGCTGCAAGCTTTCTGAGCTCCATTGGCTCTATCTACCAAGGAAAAGTCTATTTTGCAAATGCGTACGGATGCGTGGGAACCAATGCCGCTGGCTGTGACGTAGCCGGCACTGACACTCAAGTACAGGGGTATCAAGATGCTCAGGGACGTGGTTCTTTCTTTCTCACCGAGTTTTCGCTGTCACCTGAGGGCAGATCAAGTGATGCACCCGACACTGACCTAGCAAAAGTAGTTGAGTTTATCAAAACACGCGCAGACAGCACTGGCGCGGTAGCTATCACCCCCCTAATCAGAAATGTCTGTAACAGCACTGGTGACTGGCTACTCTATGTCAATGGCGAAGTCTTTGACAAAAGCGGCCGCAATCTAACCCAAAGCTGTATTCCTGGAGAAGATGATAAAGACGCGTACTATTTATATCCAATAAAAGGTGTTTTAAACGGAGATGAGGGAGCAATATGGAGCGACTTGTTAGCCCAAGGCTACCAGTCGTACTGCACTGTCCCCAAGATTGACATCGAGGCAACAGACAACCTCAACGATCAACTTCGCAAAGATACCCATGATAATAATCGAACAGAGTTCACGAGCAGTCAGGAGTACAACTACCGTGAATCAGAAATTCCAATTTGGAGAAATCTTCAAGAAGCTGGCATCGTAACCATAGATGCTAAAAACTCTCTCGAGGGATACTGGTCGCATCGCGATACCACCGAAGACGACCCACTTGCAAAAGACTTAGCTTCAGCACCCATCTACAGACTCCTGACTCTAGAACAACAATGTCAACAGCAGGTCTACATGCTTGAGACCATTGAAAAGAAGTGTAACACCCTGCAAGAAGGTGAGCCACGAGATCGCTGTGCACTCGATATAGAAATCACCGACACAGAGTATGAGGCGCTTGACCTTCTGGATGCCTGGAGAAACTCCGGACTAAGCTGCACTGACGTCGGTGAGGGCAACTACTCCGCTGACCAAGAACCCATCATCACTGGACTATCTCATACGCCACTTACACTGCCCAAAGCATTTCGACTTGCCTTTTTGGTGGTGACTGCAGAGTTGGGCGAAAATAAAGATAGACTAGGCTCTCCCTCGCTACCAATCTTTAGCTTCCTACGTTTTCCTCGTTTCGGTGAGCCAAATGATGAACCTAAGCACGAAGTTCGAGTGATCGCTTTCAAAGTCCCAGACTTTGGCACCAACCGTGACCCTGATGACGAGAGCACGTATCAAGATGCACTACAATTAACGCG
>CAZTEB010000007.1:26691-26941 GCA_964612735.1 uncultured Pseudomonadales bacterium | reverse complement strand
TCCAGTAGGTCTGTTATCTTGTTGCCTAATCAATGGACACAAGTCAAACCACCTGTGGCCGCAGCTGCAGCCGATTAATCCCTCACACGAGTTAGTTGCTCTCTTTTTTTATATAGTTTGAGTTGGTACAGTACCGTAGGTGCTGAGTTATGAAGGACTACTAGCGAAGCGAGCAGAGCCACCAAAACGTGACATTGTCTGGTTTGGGCTGCATGTCAGACCCCTGTTGGTATTGGCCTTTTTAGACTGG
>CAZTEB010000007.1:18450-26681 GCA_964612735.1 uncultured Pseudomonadales bacterium | reverse complement strand
TGCCAGTGAGACTATTACACACCTGTGGTCAGATCGTAGCGAGCTATATCTGATGCTCTACACTCACTTCACTGGATTACTACTTTCTGTAGATGATGATGCTTTTGCAGAGTATAGCGACAGCTACGAGCAGTTGCTGAAAGATCCCAGCCGCATTCCCAGGCTTCAAGAGTTATTAGCTTCATTTGGTCAGGTTGTAGTGGAGTGTCAGGTTGATCTTACTGAAGACCAAATAGTTGCCACGTTTGATGCTTGGCTGATGACGTTATTGGTTGCCAAGCCTTGGTTGCCAAACACACAGAGTTTTTATCTCCAAGTAGATGACATAACAGCTGAGTTGCTGCCAAAAAGCATTAGCATTTTTGATCCGAGTAGTGCTGAAGTACCACTGTGGAGTTTGCTTCGCCGCTTCGATAGATTTTTACTTTCTGATCAAGCTCCCACAAGCTTGATAGCTGATTTTTATGACCGACAAGCGGCCAGCTTTGAACAGATGGCTGATATGGAGCTCAAGTCTAAATTGACGTCGCTGGCACTTCAGCAATTGGGCGAGCGAGGGCGAGCGGGTGTAGTGCTTGATGTGGGATCTGGAACAGGGCTTGCTAAGCGCTTGGACGGAGATGCCACCATCGTTGGCATCGACGCTTCTTTCGAGATGTGTAAGCTGGCCTCAGAGAATGATGAGCCAACGGCGCAAGCGTATGCTGAGTATGTACCATTTGCTGCGCAGAGCTTCTCTGGAATACTGGTGCTATTCGTAGAGCACTACATCCGAGAAAAAGAGCGCGTATTTTCATCGCTGTATTCACTACTTGAGGACGGAGGCGTGCTGGTTTTCAACCTTCACAAACCGCCGCAAAATTGGCAAGATGACTATCAGCAATTGCTAGAGTCTAGCGGCTTTGCAGCCACAGACATACGCACGCAGACACAGCTACTGCAGCGGGAGACTGGAGATAGGTATACCGCCCACATAGTGATTGCCAGCAAACACCTATGAACATCTACTTTGGCGCCTCTATAACCTTTGATCGATCGCAGCTGCCGATATATAAAACGATCATCGCCACTCTCAAGAAAGCTGGTCATGAAGTGCTCAGTGAGCACGTCGCTGATCCTAAGCTTCAGGTTGGTGATGGGCTCAAGGCAGACGAACTCTTCAAGCGTGAAGCAGCTACAGTTGAGAAAGCTGATTTGTTGATCGCTGAAGTGACCAAGCCATCGTGGGGCACCGCTTTCCTGATGGAGCACGCGCTCAAGCACAACATTCCTGTGCTAGCGCTTTTCTATAAAGATGCTGCCGTTGATCTGCCGATGATGATCCAAGGTCATCCCGAGTTTTATGTCGAGCACTATCGTAAAGGCAACATCACTACAGTGCTCAAGCGCAGCCTGAAGCACTTCGAGCAGCGTCAGAACATCTCTGGAAAGCTGATCGTGATCGATGGCGGTGATGGGGCTGGTAAAGCTACGCAGACCAGGATGCTTCAGGAGTACTTTAAGGAGCATCACGTCAAGAGCCAGTACATTTCATTTCCTCGCTATAAGACGTCATTTCATGGTCAGCATGTCGGCAGATTTCTAACTGGTGAGTTTAACAATGGTGCGGCTGAGATCAGTCCCTATATGTCATCGCTGGCGTTTGCGCTAGATCGTCTGACAGCTAAGGACGAAATCATAGAGTGGTTGGCTCAAGGCTACATGGTGATCGCAGATAGATATGTCTCAGCCAGTATGGCCCACCAGACCTCGAAGCTGCCCGAAGCTAAGCGCGATGAGTTCATCGACTGGATCTATGCCATGGAGTACAAAGAGCACAAGTTGCCCAAAGAAGACATCGTGTTATTTCTGTACGTGCCTGTTGAGACGGCTCAGCGTTTGCTTGAAGAAGGAAAGAAAGAAAAAGAGTACGCGGGTGGTGAGAAGGATGAAGCAGAGTCAAACATCGAACATCAGCGTAAGTCCATCGAGATGTATCGTCAGCTCTCTGAGCGCTTTGACCACTGGGAGATGATCAGCTGCGTGGATAGTAAAGGTGAGCTGCTAAGTAAGCAGCAAGTGCACAAGAAAGTCTTGGCGGTGCTGAAGAAGCGGGGGATTTGTTAGTAGATAATGTTGTTTTTTTGACTACAAACTAGATTCCATTGTCGCGTAGTGTCCTCATCAATGAAGAAAAATACAGGTGTTTATACTCATCAGAATATGGTCTTTTCATGAGTGCACAGTCTCTGGGACACACGTTGTGACAAGTAGCTGCTGCCACCATTTGAGCAATCACCCGACTCTTAAAAGGATCTGAGAGTTCAAGATTGTCAGTGATCACTGTTTGACCGTCTCTACAAGTTACTTCCATTGACATTTCCAGATATATATTCAATATTATAAACAGATATGAATCAGCTAGAAGAAATAGGTTTAGCACTAGAGCAGGGAGTTAAGCCGCTAGAACTTAGCAGTGTAAAAGACGCTGATGAAGTTGGTTTTAGAGTCATTGATCAAGGCTTTGTAGCAGAGAGCGCTGCTGATAGAACTACTATCTCATTGAGCGAACTCAGCGCTCAAGACAAGATTCTTCTTCTCCCAGCTTTACGAGAATTTGCCACATACCTCGTAGGAGGTTTAGCCGTTGATGAGCTAAAGTACCACGACAAAGATGCTCCTGTTGGAGAACAATCTCGTAGGGAATGGAAGAGGCAGCAGTCTAAAGAAGTTCAGCAGTGGTTGAAGCGCAATAGGGTTAGCGTTGCTAGAATTGGAGACGTATCGCGGTCAATTGATGCGCTGAACTTCGGACTTGATATCTTGATTGAAGACAATCCTGACCTAAAAGACCAGTTGAGTGGGATAGCAGAGCGCGGCGATGAGATTCAAAAAAAAGTTGCTGATCTAGTCAAGAACAGAGTTGTTACTAAGCAGAAAGATGCACGTGAGTACGCCCAGGAGTTAGCATTATCTCCGATTCACAAAGACAAAAGCGTTGAAGATATAGTTAGAGAATTAAGAGAAGTTGGCAGGGTAGATGAAGAGGGAATGGTTCAATACACAGATAATGATGAAACTGTGGGATTTGACGCACTGTCTATTGATGAAAAGATAGATCTTGTTGAGGAGGTGACGCAGTACTGCAGAGATGCGCTGCAGACATTCGGCGTCGTATCTTCTCCTCGAGAAACTGTAGCTCAGTAATTAGAAAGGTTCTATGCAAGAAGGTGAAGCTAGCAGTGCAAACAATGACGCTGAGAGCGATAAAAGTGTTGTCGTTTACGATGGCGAATATGACCCGAGAATAGCCGGGAAGTTGGATGATGGGGATCGAGTGCTTTTTGATCCTGGTCACACTAAAGAATTAGATGATGATCTTTTAGAAGCTGGTGAAGCAATTGTTGTCCAAGACAATTTGCAACAAAAACATGAATTTATTGGCCATTTACCGGAAATGTTGCAGGTAGCTAAGGCTGACGCTAGAAAGTTTTTTAATCTTGTTAAAGTTATTGGTGTTCAAGTTAATCACATGCTGCTTTCAGGTGAAATTGGAGTACTTGAAATATTTGAGGATGATCCCGAGCAGCAAGAGATATGGGAAGGCAAACTACGAAATAAGCTTGAATTTGTGCTTATACAGCTTGATGCCCTAGCAAGCTTTCTAGAGTCTGACGAGCTAAAAGAGGCTATGCGTGCTTATTCAGATAATGAAGACATTGGTACGGTGCATCAGATATTATTGAAAAACTTTCAAAACCTCAAGCGTGATATTGAAGCAGCAAATGCAATATTGTCTGCTGATGAGTAATTAGTTCTGCAGTACTTCTGTTAGCGAATTTAGTGCAGCCTCGAATCGACTTACTGCAGCTCTTGATCGATCGGCGAGGTTATCCTGGCTTGGTTCTTGTTCAATGCCGGGGAGTGCCACAACCACTGAGTAAAAGTCTTCATGACCGAAGTATTCCTCTTTTTGTTGCTTTAGTACTTCTAGCCCAGTTGTCATAAAAGATCCCTATATCAATCTAAGTATACTCTTCGTTATGTCAGTTGTCTAATTTTTAAAAAGCTTTGTGTTTGATTTTTCACCACTGGTTGCCACCCATTCCTTTCTGTTACCATCGCCCTCATGCAGAAGCTTCCCAAAGCCATCCAGCGACTGATAGAGAAGTTTGAGCGACTGCCGGGCATTGGTCCCAAGTCGGCTCAGCGCTTGGTGTTTTACTTGCTGCACAATCCTGATGCTGAGCTCGAGGATTTTGCGGCACGACTAACAGCGCTTAAGAAGGAAACGGTCCAGTGTAGTACATGTCATAACATTAGCGAGAGCGATCCTTGCCTGATCTGCGATGACGAAGGTAGGGACGCCACCATGCTGTGCGTAGTGGAGCAGCCACTCGATGTCTTGGCCATCGAGCGTTCAGACCGGTTTGCTGGCAGGTATCATGTGTTGCATGGCGCTATTTCACCACTAAATAACATCGGTCCTGAGCATTTGTTTCTGCATGACATCACACGCCGCCTTGAAGGTGTAGAAGAGTTATTGCTCGCTACCAATCCCACTATGGAAGGTGAAGCGACGGCGCTGTATATTCGTGAATTACTCGAGCAGTCAAATGCGGTAGATACTACTCAGCTGAAGATTACTCGGATCGGTCATGGGTTGCCGATCGGGGCGGATATCGAGTATGCCGATGGCGTTACTATCGCCCGCGCACTTGAGGGTAGAAGAGCGTTGTAGCATCATCGCGCATTCATTACACATCGACTTTCCGACCCTGCTTTGTTACTCTTTTGGTAGATGGTGACATCTCATACAGGAGGCCTTGTCTTTCAACTCGCCCAGAGTTGAGGGATGAGGCTTTTTTGCTAGCCTCTTAGGTATTCGTTTGGTGTCACAGCCAAGAGAGGAGTGAAATGAACGTCATCGTTCAATCGAAGACCCTACCGATAACTCAGGCGCTGCGCTCGTATGTGGAGCAGCAGACCCACAAGCTTGAGAAGTATGCTAATCAGGTGGGCGACATCTATGTATTTCTCGAGCACGCGGTAGGTAAGAAAAGCCAGCCATACTCAGCTAAGGTAAAGTACTTAGTCACCATGCCTGGAAGGCCAGCGGTGGTGGTGAGGCGCAAAGCAGCCGATCTCTATAGTGGCATCGTAGATGCCACAGATAGGACTGTCAGACTGGTGCGCAAGGCCAAAGAAAAGCGGCTTACGCAGCAGCGTCGTGGTCAGCTTGCTTTTGCAGGCTAGCTTTCCATCTTGTCGTTTTGACGGAATCTTTAGTATGGTGGAGGTATGAATGACGCTACTCAGACAGCCGCTCCAGCAAGTACCCCAGGTGGTAAAGGGAGTGGTAAGTCACCACTAGACGTCTTAGAAGAGATTCTTCAGGAGAATAAGGGTGCAGGCGATGCTGGGGGAGCCAGTGGACCTACTCAGGACAAGGGTGCAGAACCTGAGCAAGTTGTAGATCCAGCTGAGCAAGCTCGAATTGAGCAACAGATAGCCCAGCGACAGCTGCTTGATCAAGAACAGATTCAACAGCAGCTCGAGGAGTTGCGAACCATTGCTGACACTCCACAGAATCAAGCTCGAATTGAGCAGCGCCAGCAAGAGGAAGAGCAGCACCACAAGGCAGCTTTAGACGCTGATGGTCATCAAATTAGACAGCTTGACCACACCAAAATAGAGGTGAGTGAGTAATACATGCCAGGACCAAAGCCTTCAGCCCGTCCCAGAGTTGGTGGCGGACTTAACAGTCAACTAGGTGGTGGCTTCAACGAGCACCTTGATGAGTCTGCTATGCAGCAGGCGGTTCAACAGAAGCAGCTTTCGCAGCAGCAGTCGGGAGGCAAACTGGCAGGTGGCAATCAGCAGCTTGGCAGCATGCAGCAGCAGGCTCCCACGCATGCAACGCCGGATGTACCCGAGGCACTTCAAGGTCAGCAGTCTCAGTCTCAACAGACTCCGGCAACTCCACCTAGAGAAGTGGGGAGCATCACAGATGAGTTGGTCAAAAACCCAGCTCGTGACATCGTCAAAAGTCTTCGATCGTTGTTTGACCTACATACAGTATTTGGAATAGATCCTAAGCGTGACACACCCGATGAGCAAGCCAAGAAGCGCAAGCTTCACCAGCGTTGGCAGCAGCTTAATGAAGAAGAGCAGCAAGTAGCCAAGCAGCGCTACCAGAAAGAGCTTGAGAAAAAGCGTCAGGAAGAAGAACAAGAGCAACAGAAAAAACAGCAGGAAGAAGAGCGCAAGAAGCAGACTATCGCTCCACCATCTTCACCTAAAAAAGGTCCTGCTGGCCCAGGAGCTTCTAAGAAACAAAAGGCTACAGCTAAATTACAGCAAGACCGCAAGAGCCTGGGTGGGCCGAGTGGGAGTAATTAGTTTGTTATACTGTAACTAGTAGTTAGTAAGAAGGAGTGGATATGAAAGCCAACGATTTAGAAAGAAGTCGGCTAAAAACTGAGGTTGAAAATCTGCTCCAAGCAGATACAGCAAGAGCATGGAGATTGGTAGAAATAATGAGAGAGCTCGATGTTCCCTCTGGAAGCAGTCTTATTCGTGAAGCAATTGGAGAGCTTATAGATGGTCAACGGGCTAGATTTACAGTTAATCAAAAATTTCAGGCTGTTCCCCCTGCTAAAAACGCTTAGGGCAAAGTTACATAATGTTTAACTTTTCTAGTTTTTGTAAATATTAAGTATATTAAAACAAACTACTTGAGAAGTATATGCTATACTTCTCCAAATGAAATCGCCACAACTTTCCACGATCATCTGTTCATGTACCAGCCCCTAAGGGAGCGGTGCATGGGTGATCCTGTGTGCAAGATATAAGCTCCCACTCGGGGGCTTTTTTTATTTTTTTATAAATGTACTTAAGGAAAAATATGACAAATAGTAACGAACAACCACCTGAGGTGACTAAGGATACTTCCATAATGTCGCTGTTACTTGGCGATGCTAAGCGTTTCGACTGGGATGCAGGAAACTGGGACGAGAAACTGGCTCAGTCAGGTCTGCCGATGGAGATTATTGAGCAACTCGTTTCAAACTGGGAGTTATTTTGTCGGGGTATTTCACGATATAGAGACTTCGGCCAGAGCAGCGGAACAACGCTATAGGTTATTGGCTCGGGCTTTTTGGGACGATCCATCGGTATTTAGTGTGACATTTACTGTACGAGGTGACGACATGATTCGACCTATCTCTGTCCACAAAGTTCGAAAACAGAGCCAACGCCAAATACGAGACAACCCGCAGCGCTTTAAACCAATTGTTCAATTCATCTAGTATACTAAGGACATTCATATGAAACTGTACAACACTCGCACTCGCCAGATAGAAGAAGTGACGTCACTAGGAGGTCAGCCAGCCTCAGCTAAGCCCAAGATTGGACTCTATGCCTGCGGTCCTACCGTCTACGATTACACTCATATTGGGCACCTACGCAAGTACGCCATGGACGACGTCTTGGTAAGGACACTGCGGCAGGAGGGCTTCCGCGTCAGCTTTGTACAAAACATTACTGACGTTGGTCACCTGAGTTCTGACGGCGACACCGGCGAAGACAAGCTTGAGAAAGGTGCCAAGAAGTATGGTAAATCTGCTTGGGATGTCGCCAAAGAGTTTGAGGAGTACTACTGGCGCAGTATGCAGTTGATGCATAACCTCAAGCCCGATGTCAGCTGTCGAGCTACCGATCATATCGAGCAGCAGCTCGAGATGGTGAAAACGCTTGAGAAAAAGGGTTTTACTTATGTGATCGAGGATGATGGTGTGTACTTTGACACTTCAAAACTTGATGACTACGGCGCGCTTGCCAAGCTCGACGCTGAGCAGCTCAAGGAAGGCGCTCGCTTAGGTGTGGTTGAGGGTAAGCGTAATCCTACTGACTTTGCGCTGTGGAAGTTTGAGCGGCCAGGAGAGAACAGAGCCATGGTTTGGGAAAGTCCTTGGGCAGAGCGTAGTTTTCCTGGTTGGCATATCGAGTGTAGTGCTATGAGCATGGAGTATCTGGGAGATCAGTTCGAGATTCACACCGGTGGCATCGATCACATCCCAGTCCACCATCCTAACGAGATTGCGCAAGCTGAAGCCGCGACTGGTAAAAAGCCCTTTGTGAAGTTGTGGTTTCATCACAACTTCTTGCAGATAGACGGTGAGAAGATGGCGAAGTCGCTGGGCAACTTCTACACCATCTTCACCAACTGTGGCGAGCAGATCATGCAGTCG
>CAZTEB010000007.1:0-18440 GCA_964612735.1 uncultured Pseudomonadales bacterium | reverse complement strand
CTTTCTCCTCCCTGCCACTACTCCGCATGATATCCTTGAACGTGGTTTCGACCCGATGGCATTAAAATTGCTCTTTCTCAGCACCCACTATCGCTCAGAAATGAACTTCACTTGGGAAGCGCTTGAAGCCTCTCAAACGGCTTGGCAAAAGCTGGTGAAACTGGTTTATCAGTTGCGAGAACAAGTGGGTGGAGAAACTAGTGAGAACGCCACTTTTTCTGATCAGACTGCGAAGGACTACCTTGGGCGTTTTACAACAGCCATGCAAGATGATCTTAATACTGCTCAAGCGTTAGCTGCCCTCTGGGAAACCACCAAAGATTCCACGATATCTCCGCGAACACACCTTTCGCTAGTGATGCAGTTTGATAGCTATTTTGGACTTGGTTTAGACCAGGTTGAGTACAAAAGTGCGGTGGTCGAAGATCACGCCAAACTCCCCAAAGAAGTCCAAAGCTTGCTGAGTCAACGCAGTGCCGCGCGAGCTGAACAAAACTGGCAGCTCTCCGATCAGCTTCGTGATCAGTTGGGCGAGCTGGGTTATGCAGTCACTGACGCTGATGGTGAGCAAGTGGTGGAGAGATCGTATGCTTGAAGCCACAGAAAGAGGATCTGACGCTGGTTTTAAGCATGCTGGCTATGGTCTCGTGCAAGAAGTTCCCTTTATCAGTTTTGCCTTGCCAAGGTTGAGTTTGCTGCAGCTAGTGTTAGCTCACAGAACTGGCCAGCGGTTGAGAACTATACTGAACACCGATAGGTGGGGCTCTAAAGATCGATCGGAGGCTGCTGTTATCGAATCATGTGATCACTATGCATACGAAGATGCTATCGTCATGAAAATGGTGATGATGTTGTCTCACATACCAGGTAAGCACTTTGTGGCAGCGCAGCAGGAAGGTCTTATCAATAAGCGCTGGTGGTTGAGTTTGGGCAGCAAAGCTATGGGCTTAACTACCCTTGGCTTTAGTAATCCAGATTTAGCTCAAGATAATCCAATGATATATAAGCAACAGCTTAAGATAGCCAGAGAAACGGCAGATGCTGGTGGTAGAGTAGGTGTTTTTGGAACAGGCAACAGACTTGGTGCACTGGCTCCGTTATCAATAGGAGCTTTGGCGATTGCTGGACCAGATGGAACAATTTTGCCTTACATTACTACACCGACCACAGGCGACATTTCGAGCAGATGGTCTGAGCACTTAGAGGAAAAGCAAAGATATTTAGCTTTAGTGGCCCGTCATCCCAATATCATAGTTAATTTGCTTGCTCCTATCACCTTGCCTCAAAATCTAAACGGAAAGAAGCGAAAGCAGCTACTAAAAGAACAAGAGCAGTGGCGATCTCAAGGCAGAGCAGAGCTGATGGCCTATGCTAATGCACAGTAAATTACAGCAGCCCCCGCTCTAAGAATGAAAAATAGCCTCGCTTCGCCACGATCAAGTGATCGAGTACTTTGACTCCCAGTAGTTCTCCAGCGGCACGGATCTGTTCAGTGAACTCCAGGTCATCTTGGCTTGGCTTGGGATCACCCGACGGATGATTGTGGGCGAGGATGACGTACGCACAAGGAAGCTGAATCGCTTGGGCAAAGATATCTCTGGGTTCTAGGTTGGCATAGTTGAGACCGCCCAGACTAATCAAGTCTTGGCGGAGGATTTCTCGTCGCGCATTGAGATACAGCGCCACTACGTGCTCGCGTTGCTTCGAGGTAATGCTAGCCACCAGACTATACGCATCTTGAGAAGTCAGTATGGCGTTGGGTGGTTTTGGTTCATGAAGCCTGCGTGCTAGTTCGAGGCAAGCGATGATTTTACATGCTTGCGCGGCTCCCATTCCTGCTAGGGTGCGGAGTTGTTGGGTAGTAACGGTGGTGAGATCACTGTTTTGAAGATGGTTGGTGATAGCTTGAGCAATCTCGATAACGTTGTTATTTTTAGTACCCGAGCCCAAGATGAGCATCAACAGCTCAGTAGTAGTGACATTTTCAGGGCCGATTTCTTGCAGTTTTTCTCGAGGTCTTGAGTGCTTCGGTAGGGTGGTGATCACATGATGCTCAGCCATGAACTGAGCATACTTGGGAATTCTTACAAATAGCTTACATCTATAGCACTACTTCCAATCTACGTTATCAACAGTAGGTACCAATTTGTTTTTATGATTGCGAAGTTCTTCGATCTCATGACCAAGGACTCGTTCCATGGTGGCGAAGACTTCCTTTTTTGAAGAAAGTGAGCAGAGAACACCCATCTTTTGTGCCCAGTAGGTGCCTGGCACGATGTTGACTCGTCTTGAAAGATCCACTACGTAGATTAGAGGAATGATTTTAGTCTCGAACGTCTCGAGCATGGTGCTCATAAATGCTAACGCGTCATCCTCTGGTACGTTTGAGCTAAGCATGATTACATCGGGCAAGTACTGACGTTGGGATAGAGAAACTCCTTTGTCAGTGGAGGAAGTACGTATAATATGATACCCTT
The DNA here is from genome assembly GCA_964612735.1 of uncultured Pseudomonadales bacterium. Taxonomy (GTDB): domain Bacteria; phylum Patescibacteriota; class Microgenomatia; order UBA1400; family PJMF01; genus CAZTEB01. The sequence continues at coordinate 15,963 of CAZTEB010000007.1, read as the reverse complement.
TGGGTACGAGTGAGTAGGGTCTTTCGATCGCTGTGTTGGGCTCTACAACAAGGATAGTATGCATGATTTTAGATGTGATATAGTTAACTTTAGATAGAATATAATCTATCATAAGGAGAGTCAAGATGCCAAACAATGATGACCAGCCTCTTCGTCAAGAAAGGGGTCAAGAGCCAAGCCACCAAGCCTCAAAAGTAGGGGAGCGAATCAAGCGAGCGCGTCGTAGCGCGGGCTTGACCCAGCAGGAATTGGCTTTCGAGCTCAGTGTCACAGATAAAGCTATTAGTACCTATGAAACGGGCAGAGCTGAGCCAAGCTTCAAAACTATGCGAAAGATTAGTGAAATTACGCAGCGACCGGTGACGTACTTCATGGCTGATCTTGAACCACCTGAGGATAATGTGCCCGCCAAGCTTAAGCAGATCGCCAAAGAGCTTAAGGAAATTAAACAGATGCTGGCAGCTCAAAAAGCCCAGTAGTTGAAGGCACTCAGAAAGAAAGAATATGAAAGCAATCAAGCACCTTCGTCGTCCTCGTCGGGGCAGGGTAGTAGCTGGGGTAGCGCTTGGTATGGCTGAGTACTTTAACGTTGACGTTATCTTAGTCAGACTAATCTGGGTATTTTTGTTCATCCCCAGTGGTTTGCCAGGACTACTACCATACTTACTTTGTTGGCTGGTGATTCCAAGCAAGTGATACGCCAAGTAGTTCTCAACCACTTCAAACACGCTGACCCCGTTATCCACGACGTCCTGCTGAACACTCATAGCTTGGAGCTGGTCAGACCTAGCTTTACTTCGCAAGATTACTTCACCCGTATGTGTCGTGACATCATCGGTCAGCAGCTCTCAGTCGCGGTAGCTGGCGTGATTGCCGATCGCTTTTTGCAGCTAGTGGGCGAGACCAGCCCTGGAGCCATCCTAAAGCTTGAAGATCAAGCTCTGCGTGACATTGGTTTTTCACGAGCTAAGGTTCGCTACGTCAAAGATTTGGCTGCCAAGGTAGAGTCAGGTGAGCTGAACTTGAAAAAACTGGCTGATGCAGCTGATGAAGACGTAATTGAGCAATTAATTACTGTCAAAGGCATCGGTCGTTGGACAGCTGAGATGTTTTTGATCTTTACGCTTGGTAGAGAAGACGTTTTCTCACACGGTGATCTGGGATTGCGACGGGGAATAGAGAAGCTGTACAAGCTCGAGAAAGACGCCGCTAAAAACTGGTCATTGATTGAACCCATCGTAACTAAGTGGGTGCCGTACAAAAGCTATGCTAGTTTGGCGCTGTGGCGAAGTCTAGATCAGTAGGTGCTGCCGCGTTGAAAAACTGCTTAGAGCCAGCTGTACTCCAGATCTGTAGCGTATAATACCCGTTATGTCACTCTCAATCGGAATCGTAGGTTTTCCCAATGTCGGCAAGTCTACCTTATTCAATGCATTGCTCAAGCAACAAACGGCCTTGGCAGCAAACTACCCCTTTGCCACCATCGAGCCCAACGTCGGCATTGCCCAAGTTCCTGATACCAGGCTCGAAAAGTTGGCTGAGATCGTCGGTACGACTGTCATCAAACCAGCCACGGTTGAGTTTGTAGATATCGCCGGGCTGGTTAAAGGCGCCAGCAAGGGTGAAGGGCTTGGCAATCAATTTTTAGCTAATATCAGAGAAACCAGCGCTATTTGTCACGTTGTACGAGCTTTCAGTGATGCGTCGATACTACGAGAAGGCACTGTTGATCCTAAGCATGACTTAGAGGCTATACGAACAGAACTGGCATTGGCAGACTTAGCGACGCTCGAAAAGCAGCCAGAGCCCAAAGGCAGAGCCGATAAAGCACTTCAGGAGCGCTGGCAGGTAGTTCAGCAGTTTGGCCAGTGGTTAAACGATGGTGAGTCGCTAGTGAAAAAGCTGGCTGAAGGTGGTACGCAGCATCAGTTGGCTGTAGCCAAAGAGCTAACGTTGCTAACCGCCAAGCCAGAAATCATTGCTGTTAATGTAGATGAAGAGCAGCTTGCTGATCACCAGCAACTGCAGCAAAGTTTCGCAACTGAGCTCAAAGTAGACGTCCAGCAAGTAGTGATTGTCTCAGCTAAGGTAGAGAGTGAATTAGCAGTGTTGAGCGACGAAGATCAGGCAGATTACTTAGCTGAGTTCGGGTTAGATCAGGGCGGACTCGAGAGATTAGTTCAGACGGCATATCGTGCTCTACATCTGCAAAGTTTCTTGACCGCTGGGGAAAAAGAAGTAAGAGCTTGGACGATACTCTTGGTTGTTTCAGCGCCTGAAGCCGCTGGTGTGATTCACTCAGATTTTGAGAAGCATTTCATCAATGCCCACTTCGTTGGATATGATGACTTTGTGAGTTTAGGCGGGTGGAAAGGTGTCAAAGAAGCTGGCAAACTCAGGTTGGAGGGTAGAGACTACATGATGCAGGAAGATGACGTGGTGGAGTTTATGATCGGGCGGTGAGCTCAGTACTAGATATGCTATAATACTCCCAGATATAGAACTCGCTTTCTTGCTGAATAACTCAGCAAGACCCAAGTGCTTACTAGGCGAGTTAGAAAGGTAAGCGTATGAAAATCATTGCTGATCCCCAAACTCGTACCTACGAGTTAACCTATTTATTGACTGCATCTTCGACTGATGCTGAGCTCCAAGCTGCTAAAGAAGCAGTCGCTGCTGTGCTGAGCAAGCAGGGCGCCACTGTCACTGACACCCAAGACTGGGGCAAAAAGCCTTTGGCATACGCACTGACAGCTCATAAAGGCACGCACCGTGAGGCAGTCTATGTGCACGTCGTGTTTGAAGTTCTCCCTGAGAAAATGTCTGAGATTGACCAGCAGCTGAAGTTGACTGGTGAAGTACTGCGACACTTGTTGGTAGTTAGTGAGAGTGAAAAGTAATCAGTAGTTATACGGTGGTTAGTTAGCTGATAACCTGTTTGGATAAAATTGCTCGCGCTCACTACAGCTAAATGTAAGATTAATGACTATAATGGACAGGAGTACCAGATAAGACTACTTGCTTGTTAGTACCTAGTACGTAGTTGCAGAAAGGAAAGTATGTCAGCTAGATCGTTGAACAAAGTTATGCTGATTGGTAATTTAACGAGAGATCCCAACCTTAGGTTTACGCCTAATGGTACCGCTGTCTGTTCATTTGGCTTGGCCACCAACAGATCATGGTCGCCCTCTGATGGTGGTGACAAGGTCGAAAAAGTCGAGTTTCACAACATCGTTGCTTGGAGCAAGTTGGCCGACATTTGTGGCCAGTTACTTCACAAGGGTGACAAAGTCTACGTTGACGGTCGAATTCAGACACGCGACTGGAAGACTGACGAAGGACAAGATCGTAGAATCACTGAGATCGTCATCGATAATATGATGCTGCTCAACTCTCGAAGTGGTGGCGGTTCTTACCAAGATGACGCTGACTATAGTAGTTCTAGCAGCTCAAGCAGTTCTTCTAAGAGTAGCTCAAAGAAGAAAAGCTCAGCAAGTAATGATGATGCCGCAGACGAGCCGATGCCAGAAGCAGAGGACATCGCTGACGACATTCCATTTTAATAGTATCTAAAGATACGTAGGAGGATATACGCATGCCAGCACAGCGCAAAAGCACTAGACCAGCTCGAGTCGCGGTTGATGTAAGTCAACTCACCTTGACCTACAAGGAGCCCGAGACACTCAAGCGATTCGTTACCCCACAAGGGTACATCGTGGGTAGAGACAAGAGCGGCTTGTCACAGAAGCAACAGCGCCGATTAGCTCGTGAGATCAAACGAGCTCGTCACCTTGCTTTGCTACCGTTTACTCAAACGTTGTAGTCATTCCATTTTCCAGTTTCCTGAGGCGGTTTGGTGTCGTACAATAGTCACCTATGCGAATGTCGTTCCAGATCTGGCAGAACCTAGTGATAGGGGCGCTTGTACTGGTTTTAGGAGTTGTGGTTGGGCAGCGTTACCAACCGATACCTGGTCTAGAGACTGATGGTAGAGGTTATCAATCACAACAAACACTCCCAAGCTTCAACGTTCTCAACACTCAAGCTCCAGAAGAATTTAAGGATGTTGACTTTGATCAATTCTGGGAAGTGTGGCGAGCGCTTCAGCAGGAGTATCTTGATTCTGGCAAACTTGATCAAGAGAAGATGTTATACGGTGCTATCAGGGGCATGACTGCAGCTCTTGAGGATCCGTACACGGTGTATTTACCTCCGGAGCAGGATCAGCGGGCGGCAGAAGACCTAGCTGGTTCTTTCTACGGAGTTGGTATTGAACTTGGCTATATTGATAATACCTTGGCGGTTGTAGCACCTCTAAAAGGTATGCCAGCCGATCAAGCTGGTGTTAAGGCAGGCGATTTGATTCTTCATGTCCGTGACGAAGCCAAAGGGCTTGATGCCGACACTTCAGGTTGGTCGCTCAGTGAAGCAGTTGATAACATCCGAGGTAGAAAAAACACGCCAGTCATCTTGACATTATTTAGGCGCACCAATGGCGCAGAGCCATTTGACGTGGAGCTGGTTCGTGACGAAATTGTGATTCCCACAGTTGAGGTAGAGACGATTGAACACGATGGTAAGCGAGTAGCCCATCTGCAGCTGTTCCGATTCGGTGAGCGTACTGAGGGTGAGTGGAATGAGGCTATTTTGAAAATTCGCCAAGAAAAAGATCAACTAGATGGTATTGTGCTCGATATGCGCAACAATCCCGGCGGCTACTTCGATGGAGCTATACAGGTGGCGAGTGAGTTTATAGAAGGTGGCACGATCGTTACTCAGCAAGGCAAGTTTAATTCTCGCGATTTCGAAGCTCGAGGCAATGCTTTATTGGCTGATGAGCCATTGGCAGTAGTGGTGAATAGGGGAAGTGCTTCAGCTTCTGAGATCGTAGCCGGTGCGCTGCGCGACCAGCGCGGTGTGTCACTAGTTGGTGAGCAGACTTTTGGCAAGGGTACTGTTCAAGATCGTAAAGAACTTGATGGTGAGGGTGGACTGCACGTCACCATTGCTCGCTGGTTGTTACCAGGTGGTGACTGGATTCATGATGGCGGTATTCCAGTAAATATCGAAGTCACCGATAATCCAGATACACCTGAAGACGAAGTGGTGCTTCGAGCCATCGAAGCGCTATAATGGCCTCATATTCTACTCATGTAGGAAAGGTATAACGAGGTATGACTCAGTCATCGCAATCGTTCTTGCTGGGATTGAGTATTTCAATCCTAGTTCTGGTATCGTTCTTAGCTGGAGCAGCGGCAGACAGGTTGTTTGTGATTAAACCTCTCAATGCTCTTTTGGGCACACGAGTTCCTCTGACAGCTTCTTCCAATCAAGCATCACTACTTGGCTCGCTTTTAGTAGAGGACGGCACAGTTGATGTAGCTGATATTGCTGAGGTAGCATCGAATGCAGTAGTGACAGTTTCGGTCAAGCGTGAGCAACGTGTGATTAGTACACCTTTTACGCGAGATCCATTTATTTCACCATTTTTCAGTTTGCCACAAAACACTGAAGTTGAGCAAATTCAGCAAGACATCGGAACTGGCTTCGTAGTGGAAAGTGGCTTGATTGTCACTAATCGTCATGTCGTATCAGATCCCAATGCTGACTACTCAGTATTTGATGCCCAAGATAGAGAGCACCAAGTAACCGACATCTATCGTGATCCTAGTAATGACTTGGCTATCTTGAAGATTGATGGACCAGCCTTAGCCGAGTTGCCACTGGGTGACTCTGATCAACTGCGGGTAGGTCAGGGAGTAGTGGCGATTGGAACGGCGCTGGGCGAGTTTCGCCACACCGTGACGACGGGCGTGGTTTCTGGTTTGGGCAGAGGGATAGAGGCTGGTGATGGGGTTAGCATTGAGTCACTCGAGGGTGTGATCCAGACAGATGCAGCCATCAACCCTGGTAACTCTGGTGGACCACTCGTTGATCTATCTGGTCAGGTGATTGGAGTCAGCGTGGCAGTCTCTAGAGGTGCAGAGAATATTGGCTTTGCTATCCCGATTAACGTCGTTAAGGCATCTATCGAAAACTTTAACGCGACTGGCCAGTTTGACCGCGCGTTCCTGGGAGTCCAGTATCAAATCATCTCTGAGCAGGCAGCATTATTCAATGAGGTGCCACAGGGCGCCTACTTAGTCGAAGTTGTTGAGGGCTCAGTGGCTCAGGAATCCGGCTTGCTTGCAGGCGACATCATTACCAAGTTTGCCGGCGTAGTTATCACTGAAGAAGGGGAGAGTTTGGCTAGTCTGATTAATCAGCAGCCGGTTGGTAATAGTGTGGATGTTGAGTATTGGCGAGGTGGTCAAACTACTCAGGTGAGTGTGACGTTGCGTGGGCGGTAGGGAATTTATGCCAACTCTACCAGCGTTTGAAGTAGTACCAGCTCCAATCCGCCTTCGACGATAGTATCTAGACTATACCAGCTTTGGTTAAATCGATGATCAGTAACGCGATTCTGAGGGTAGTTGTAGGTGCGGATTTTTTCAGCCCGCATGTTGCGACCAATGCCGCTTCGAGCTTCACCAATCTCTGCCAAGCGTTTTTCTTCTTCAATTTCCCAAAGTTGAGCTCTAAGTAGCTCTAAGGCAATCTTACGGTTTTGCTCCTGTTTCTTTTCCTGACGTGAGGTGGTGGTGATGCCAGTGGGGGTGTGGATCAGCCTGACTGCGCTACTCGTTTTATTGACGCTCTGGCCACCAGCACCGCTGGCACGCATAAACTGCCACTCTAAGTCTTCATCGCGGACCTCGACTGTGTTCTGTGCTACTTCGGGCAATACTGCCACTGAGGCGGTAGAGGTGTGAACTCTTCCTTGAGACTCAGTCTCGGGTACGCGTTGTACCCGGTGAACGCCCGTCTCGTTTTTGAAGATTTGATATGGCGTGGTGGGCAAGTCATTGCTGTTTGTAATTTGCTGGTCGTCATTGGTTTGCTGGATATCATCCGCTTGATCTGCCGAGTCATCGACTTCTTGGTCTTCAAGCACCTTCTCTAGGGTGTTTTCGGCGCTACTGGGCCACTGGGCCTTACCACTGAGTTTGATGACCATGTCGTCGATGTACGAGATCTTGAGTTTGAGTTGTTCGGCATAGCGCACGTACATTCGTAGCAGATCATTGGCCCAAATTTTAGCCTCATCACCTCCGGCTCCAGGACGAAATTCGATGGTGCAGTTCTTTGGCTCGCCACCAGTGGCACCACCTTGGTCCTGACTGGCTTCAAATACGTCAGCTGCTTCTTGAAGGGTAGTGAGTTGTTGGTTGAGCGACTCAAGCTCTTTCTGCGCCAGTTCGCTGAGCTCAGGGTCTTCGAGAAGCACTTGGTTTTCAGCTATGGCATCCTGGAGTTGGTCAATTTGGTCTTGATAAGGATTCGACATATGGTGTGATTGGTGAAAGGTGTGTAATTACTGATTCGTACAAGTAGGTAGTAGTGAACTCAAGTAGGATCCCACAGAGTATACCACTCCTGGAATCAGAAGTAGGTAGAAGAGAGTTAGGCAGGCTTAGCTGCTTTGAGAGCTTTTTGTTGCTCTTGAAGTAGTTGTTTGTAGCTCTTGGGGTCTGCTTGAGATTTGGCGACCTTTTTAGCTTTGGTAGATTGCTGCTTTTGTTGAGCTTTTTGCATCTTCTGCATGAACTTATCGACACGACCTTGGGTGTCCACGAACTTCATTTCGCCAGTAAAGAAAGGATGACAAGCACTGCAGATGTCTACCTGGAGTGTCTCGAAAGTAGAGCCAGTAGTGAAAGTGCTACCACAAGCGCAGGTCACTTTACAGTCATCATGCCAGTCGGGATGGATGTTTGATTTCATATGTTTCTTGAGGTAAGAAGTATACCACACTTTGAGGAAAATTAGAGTATCGGTTGGTACAAAACATTTTGTGCTACAGTATATGCATGGGCAGTCTTAATCCAGACCGGATTTCACAAAGAAACCGAAATATAAGAAACTCTGGCTTTTATCTTACAAGTAAAGTTTTAGAGGTTGTCACTTTAAAAGATGATGACACTTTTCGTATGGAGTTGGCAAAAATGTTTTTCGGAGCCCCGATAGCCACTCTGGCTTTTTTTGCTGATATTCCAAATGGTGTTAGAGTCTTTTTAAAAGATTTACTATCTAGTCGATCAAAAGTATAGACAGAAAGGAGCTTGTATTCTAAACATCTTTAAGCGTGTGGCCCTTTAGCCTTATTCGAGGCAACAAGGGATACGAGGATGGGGGGCTAGTTTGCCGACACGGCGAGTTAGCAATCGGACCTTGCTGTTTAAGCAAGAGCATCTGCGGAAACCCTCTGGGTGAGACAGCTAGTCACTAGCCGTTGGCATCCATCAAGTAGCTGGTTAAAACCTGAGAGTAATCTCATTGCCAGAGCTAGCTATCACCAATTGCATTTCACTAGACAATAAACAGGTGTTCTGACGACATGTCATAGCCTGGAGAGGACTATATGTGTGGTATTTATGCCGCTGCAGCTGTTGATGCTCAGCAAAAGGTGTTCGAGGGGATAAAGCGAATTGAGTATCGCGGGTATGATTCGTGGGGTGTGGCCGTGGTGACTGATCAGGGTGCCATCGAGCTCGAGAAGCAGGTGGGAAAGATAGGGGAGCGCGGCCAGCTTAATGTGCCGGCGGGCATGATCGCAATTGGTCACACTCGATGGGCTACCCACGGTGGTGTGACTCAAGTAAATGCTCATCCACACCTCGCTTCTGACGGTAGCTTTGCGGTTGTCCAAAATGGTGTGGTAGAGAACTATCAGCAGCTAAAGCAAGAGCTGCGTTCTTCAGGCTACGAATTCAAAACCCAGACAGATACTGAGGTGATTGTGGGCTTGCTCGAGAAAGAAGTGGCTGGAGGCGCTGTCACCATCGATAGCCTAGCAGCAGTATGTCAGCGGCTCGAAGGGCGGAGTACAGTCTTAGTTTTGACGACTCGGGGGAGTATTTTGGGTTTCCGTTTTGGATCACCACTCGTCGTCGGTACTTCAGAAGCTGGTGAGTTTTTTGTGTCGTCTGACGTAGTGTCGTTGGCTGCGGATGCGACTAGGTATTATCAAGTGGCAAATCGTGAGCTGATTCGGCTCTCAAGTGATGCGCTAGAGATAGCTCGTCTGGGAGAAGACGGAAGTGTGTCTGCTTTTGAGGAGCCTCAGCTCGAGCCCATTACAGTGGAGGCTACCAAGCTTGATAAGGAGGGCCATCCGCACTTCATGCTCAAAGAAATACATGAGCAGGCAGTTGTGCTTGAGCGAGTGGTTGACCAGTCGGATCAGACTTGGGAACAAGTGCTGGAGCATGTTCGCGCTGCCAACCATGTCTATACGTTGGGCGCAGGCAGCGCTCATTTTGCCGCAGGACAGATTGCGCATTTTCTCAAGGAAAAAGGAGTAATGACCACTGCAGTGCCGTCGTACGAAGCTCAAAGCTTCCTGCCCCTTGCCAAGAAAGAGGACGTTTGGATTGTGATTAGTCAGAGCGGCGAGACTGCTGATACCAATGAAGTCGTGGAGTGGCTCAAAGCTAAGGGCGTCACCATTATCAGCTTGGTAAATATGGCTGGTTCTACATTGACGTCACTCTCGGATGTTGGGTGCATGCTACAAGTTGGCCCCGAGATCGGAGTGGCTAGCACCAAGGCGTTGAGTGGTCAGATGACTTGGGGCTGGGCATTGTCTGAGATGCTTGGTGGAGCTTCACGAGCTCAAGTCACGAAAGTGCTGCAAAAGTTTCAATCGCAACTGCATGAATGGTTGGTCGATGATAAGTTACATACAAAGCTTAGAAGTTTGGCAGAGGACTTAGCAAGGCATCAACACCTGTTCATTTTGGGCAGAAGCCAGTTGTACTATCCAGCGCTCGAGTTTGCTCTCAAGATGAAGGAAATTAGCTACATTCACGCCGAAGGTTTCAGTGGTGGTGAGCTTAAACATGGAGTGATTGCTTTGGTTGAAAAAGACACACCGGTGGTGTGTCTTGTAGCCGATGATGACCAGCGCGACGCCATGCTCAATGCTGCAGCTGAGGTGAAAGCTCGGGGAGCACGAGTGATTGGCGTAGCCATTGATCAGAACGAGTTGTTTGATGACTGGATTCCACTGGTGCATCACTCAGAACTACAAGCTGTAGCCAGCTTCATTCCGGCGCAGCTCTTGACGTACTACATGGCGTTGCATAAGGGGTTGGATCCAGATAAACCTAGAAACTTGGCCAAAAGTGTCACAGTGCGGTAACGATTTATCGACCAAATCGTAGTAATCGGCGTTGCCATGACATACGTCTTGGCTTGAATCGCTTCTCAGCAATATAGACGCCAAGCAAAATGGCTCCTAGTGCTACTAATTGCCCAAGAGTGATGACTTCACCAAGGACTAGATAGCCTAGTGGTAGGTAGACCAAAGGTTGGATGTAGCTGAATAAGCTTGCCTCTGAACTCTCGATGTGCTCTTGACCCTTGATTTGAAAGGTCCAACTGAATAGCGTAACCGCTAGAGCAGAGTAGCCGACGGCCAACCACACTTCAGGATAGTATGCGTGCTGCATGATACGACCAAGCACCTCCATGCCTGAAAAGCCACTACGCTGGAGTGTCAGTGCGCCAAATACGACAATGTTTACTTGGATGCTGATCAATGTCACCAAAAATTTGGGAAAGTTGTGATAGCGACGCTTGGCGACTGGATAATAGATGCCAGTTAGCACCAGTGAAGTCATTACTAAGATATTCCCAAGGAACGAAGAGTTTGTCATGGCTTCGGCACTATTGATGATGGGTAGTAGGGTGAGGAGTACCGTGCCCCCAAAAGCCAGCAGCAGCCCGGCTACTTCATGCGCTTCTTCTCTTTCTCGCAATAACCATACACCGAAAAACGTGATGAACAATGGTTGGGTGGTGGCAAGCAAGTTGCCGCTGATGGCATTGATGCGACTGAGCCCCTCGTACACTAGAAGAAGGGGGAGAGCAGTGCCGGCGAGCTCTAGTGGCACCACTCGGGCATACGAGTTGATGGCACCAGCTATAGTACCGACGTAGTTTCTAAAGAAAAACCAAATCGGCAGTGTAGCTACAAAAGCTATCACAAATCGATACAGTAGAAAGTCGGAAGGTTCTAAGATGCCTAGCGAAGGTTTGACGATTACAAATAGAGCACCGCTGATGATGTGAGCGATGAGTAAGAGCGAGTATGACTTCCAGCGAGGGTGTTTGGGAGAGCGACTCAAGGCCGATCGTAGACCTCTGCGCCGTTTCTTTTGGGCAGGCATAGGTATTAGGGTAACGGAATCGAGAAAGTGGGTCTAGTGGGCGGTTGCCTCTAAAGCGCTACTGAAGCTTTTTGATGATCCCATCGACACTCATCAGCTCTTGTTCACCACTTGCCATAGTTTTAAGCATGACTGTATCTTGTTTGCGCTCTTCATCTCCAATGACTATGGTGTAGGGAATTTGTTTTTGGTCTGCGAGCTTGAACTGCTTGCCAAGCTTGTCGATAGCTGGGTACACCTCGGTGGCGATCCCAGCGCTACGCAGCTGTTTGGCGGTTTGCAGTGAAGATTCTAGACCAACCTCATCAAAGACAGTAACTAAGACTTGAGCCGAACCTGACACATCTGGAATCAGGCCAAGTTGAATAGCGGCCTCAACAGTTCTATCAAATCCAAGTCCAAATCCCACTGCTGGAGTGTCGAGACCCGATAGCTCTCCAATCAGCTTGTCATAGCGTCCACCGGCTCCGACTGAACCAACTGCGTACTCGGGTATCTTGCCTTCAAAAATCATACCGGTGTAGTAGTCAAGTCCACGGGCGAGGGTAGGATTGACCACTAGAGCTGAGTTGGGAACTCCAAGTTTCTCAGTCAGTGCTAGTATATTTTGCAGATTTTCTGATGGCTTTGCCTCTTGAATAGCAGCCAGTGCTTGTTTGGCTTGGTCAACGTCTAAGCCTTTTTGCTGGAGTTCAACAATCACTTCTTCTGCGCTTACCTTATCTAGCTTGTCGATTGACTGGATTATCGAGAATACATCCACATCGCTCGTAGTAAAGGGAGAGAGTGTCTTCAAGAGAGTTTGACGATCATTAACTTCGATTTGCAGTGAAGTGATGCCAATGTTTTGATACGCGGCATAGTACACGGCTAAGATTTCTGCATCTGCGAGAGGGGAAGTGCTGCCGAAAATATCGCAGTCACATTGCGTGAACTCACGATAACGGCCTTTCTGAGGCTTGTCTGCACGGAAGACGTTTTGAATTTGATAGCGCCTGAAGTTCGTAGGCAGCTCGTTTTGGTATTGGGCTAAAACTCTTGCCGTTGGTACAGTTTGATCATAGCGCAGGGCAACCTCTCGGTCGCCACGATCAGTGAAAGAGTAGACCAGCTTGTCGGCTTCATCACCGTATTTTCCTAGCAGTAGCGAAGCGTACTCTAGCGTGGGTGTCTCCATAGGTTCGAAGCCGTATGCCTCAAATGCTTCCTGAATCTTCTTGGCAATATACTCCCGCGCCCGTTTCTGAGCGGGTAGAAAGTCGCGGAATCCCTTGAGTGTTTGCAGTGGTGTGTTGTTCATACTCTATGCTGATTGTAGCACTAGACTTATTTTGCAGTCACTTCTCTGATGTTTTTTTCCTCTAGAACTACCGTATTTTCATGTCTGTATCCAAACTTACCGTTGAGGTAGATTCCTGGCTCGATGGTGATCACCATGTCAGTTTCGAGCGGCTCATCATTTTTCCAGCTCAACGAGGGTGCTTCGTGAATATCAAGGCCGACGCCGTGGCCAGTGGTGTGGATGTACTGTGGGCCGTAGCCAGCCTGGGTAATGACGTCTCGAGCAGCGTCATCAACTTCTTTGGCGGTGGGTAGCGCACCACCATTTTGACGAAGACAGGTTAGTGCTGCTTGGTAGGCATTTTTGACGGATGTCTCTATCTCTAGAAAAGTGGGATTTGGTCGGTCGCCAAACCACAGCGTTCGCGTCATGTCTGAGTGATAGCCATCCACAGTGGCACCACAGTCAATTAATATGGCTGTATTTGTCGTTAACGTGGTATCTGTTGGCTGGTGGTGTGGTAGGGCACTGTGTGGTCCGAAAGCTACGATAGTAGGAAAGGCGGGTGCTTCTGAGCCCGCTTGTCGCATGGCATCTTCTAGCAAGTAGCGTACCTCAATTTCAGTCATGCCTTTCTGCAAACGTTTTGTCACTGCAGCGACAGCTTTGGCCACGATGGTGCTGGCTGCGGTGATTGCAGCAATTTCATTTTCATCTTTGCGTCGTCGCTGAGACTGTAGCCAACGTTGATCTAGTGGTTGGAGTTCGAAGGCTTGGTTTTGTTGAAGTTGGTGATATTCATCAGCATAGAGCGACTTCATATCTACCAAAATGTGTCCAGGTTGGTGGGTAGAGCTTTCAGTTATCTCTACGAGCTTCTTGCTGAGCGAGGCAAGTGTGTATGGCGCAATCGTTGTCACGTTGAGGTTGGATAGCCCACTAGGCACTGGTGTAAATGAAGCGTGGAAAAGATAGCACTCAGCAGGAGTGATGACCAATAGCGCTTCGCGCTCGTGTGGTGTCAAGCATATGAAGCCAGTTGCGTAGCGAATGTCGCTGCTTGTTGCGATTACTGCAGCTTGATTTAGTTGAAGTTTTTTTTGAAAGCGAGCAATACGGTCTTGATAGGGGAATGAAGTAGTTGAAGCTGCGACAGGTGATTTACTCATCTGCCTCTACTGTTGTTAACACTCTGACGAGGCGCGCAGTGCGCTCATTATCTTCATTCTCACTGCCGATCACGATAGCCTGAACGTCTTCAGTGATAGCATTACGATCGATCTCTTGGCCGGTAATATCTTGATACCTGGTAGACGTCGTGGTGTCGAACGTCCCAGTGTTACCACTGGCCCTAGAGACAATGGTTATTGAATTTCGAGCTATGTTCTGGACAGCGCCTATCTCGACGAGGACGGTGTCTGGTCGCAGCGTGTCTTCTGAGACTAAGATTCGTTTGGCAGCAAAAGTGTCATCTTCGATGAGGCCCATTACCACTAGCCAGTTGCCAACTTCTACCTCCGCAAGCTCTATAGCATCATCATCTTTGAGCAATGATATGGAGTCATCATAGGGGATGATCTGAGTGCCTTTAATGTTGGTAACGGTAATTGTTTCTTCTGAGACGCGAGTCACCTCACCTATAAAGCCGCGCTTTTCTTGATCTAAGGTATCTAAGACACCTTTAATTTGCTCACGCTTCTCTTCAACGATTCGTTCAATTCGTTCCTTGAGCTTCTGAGTAGTTTCTTGAGCAGAGCTGCTGGCTTCTGTAGGAGCAGCATCATCTTGCGCATACGCAGTGTGTGTTTCACCTGCCATCATCATGGTGAAGGTTGTGCATACTGCCAGAAATGTAAGCGCTGTGTAGTTTTTGATCATGTGATTATTCATCTGTTGCTTCGTCATTTGTAGCGTCATCAACTTCTTCAGTTGTTTGGGCTGAATCGTTCAGTGCTTGGGTGGTGTACACCACCGTTCGTTCTTGATTCACGGTGCTGCCGTCTTCGTCTATCGAGAAGATGCTGATGATATTACTTCCTTCTTCTAGTGGTATGGTAACAGAGAAGTTGCCTGAGCTGTCAGCAGTAGTGATGAACTCTTCGTCACCAGCGGTGATAGCTATAAAGGAGTCGGGGTCGCTGCTGCCACTGACGAGCGTTTCTGCTTGGTCAGTAAGTAGTTCGTCGTCTGGTTGATGAATCACTAGTTTGCTCAGTGTGTCTGGGGAGACTGAAGGGGTTGGTGACTCCTCAAGGAGAGCGGACTGCTCACTGGTGTCGGTGCTTTGGATGCGATAGACTCCATACGTCACCAGCAATCCCACGCCGAGGCCCAGTAAAATGGCCAAGAAAATTTCTTTACTCATACAGAAGGGACATTATACTACAGCGTAATAGGTCTATTGTGACACACCACAGACTTTGATAGGCTACGTGGGTAAGAAAGGAACATATGGATATAACGTATCATGGCCACTCGTGCTTTCGACTGAAGGGTAAACAGGGGATGGTGGTCACCGATCCATATCATCAGGCTGTAGGCTTCACGCTGCCTCAGCTCAGCGCTGATATTGTGACTGTTTCTCATCAGCACCCCGACCATAATGAGAGTGGCAAAATTAAGGGCACTTCTCGAAGAAGTAAGCCGTTTGTAGTAGAGGCTGCCGGCGAGTATGAAGTTGGGGGCATCTCGGTGTTTGGTGTTCAAGTATTTCATGATGCCAGTGGCGGAGTGGAGCGCGGTCAGTCAGTCATTTTTACGATCATGCTTGATGGAGTTCGAGTCTGTCATTTGGGTGACTTAGGTCACGAATTGACCCAAGAGCAGATTGGTGCCATTGGTTCCGTGGACGTATTGCTTTGTCCCGTTGGAGGTGTGTTTACCATTGCTCCAGAGCAAGCTGTCACTGTCATAAAAGCGCTTGAGCCAGGCATTGTTATTCCTATGCATTACCGCACCCCAGAGCACGACTCTAAAGTGTATGGTGAGTTGAACACGCTTGAAGATTTTAGTAAAGCATATGGCGGCGAGATCAAGCCAGAGTCAAAGATCAGCGTTGAGGCCAATCGGCTGCCCGAGGAAACAGAGCTGGTGACGCTGGTCACAAGCTAATAAACGACACTTAGACAGCATTATGCCAAAAACACCACCACATGACATTTCGGCTGAGACGTCGGTGTTGGGTGCTGTATTGATTGACCCTGAGGCATTCATTCAGGTTGCAGAGCACATTCGCCCTGAGAGTTTTTACGAGCCGAAGCATCAGAAGTTATTTGAAGCGATGCAGGCATTATTTGAGAAGCGAGAGCCGATCGACGCTGTTACTGTCACTAATTTACTTAAGAAGCAGAAGCAGCTATCAGCGGTTGGGGGTAGTGCCGCTGTTGCTGACCTAGCAAACCAAGTCTC
>CAZTEB010000006.1:0-27662 GCA_964612735.1 uncultured Pseudomonadales bacterium | reverse complement strand
AAAGAGCTGCTGCATTAGTGTTATGCGTTTTTGATGCCGTGGATCTGATGAGCCGGGTGTTGTCTGCTCATCATCATGTGCTGCTTCCGTGGTTGGCGAAGTGGTGGTCATAGTATGAGTTTCTCACAACGGTAGCCCAGTCGCTAGCAGAATATCTGCTCTCGAGCTAAGCCTGTACTGTATCAGCAAAAAAAACTACTTTGAGGTAGCGCCGATAAACTTTTTGAGTTGAGCTACGAAACCACGCTTGTGGGGTGGAATACTGGCGGTGTTAGCATCCTTGGTAACTTTTCTGGTGTTACCTCTGCGACGCTTGCCACGCTCTACTTTGGTTATTTTATTTTTAGGTAGTGCTCCCATAGGGGCTCTATTATACTCAGATTTCTCGAGGAGGCAAGGCTAGTTATCTGCTGGAGAAGCACTAGTAGTTTGGAGTACGATAAAGGGGCTCCAGTTTTTGGGAAGTTTTTCAAATAGTTGTCTGGCGGTAGTAATTGTTTCTAGGTTAGCCCAATCCGCGAAGCGCAGGCTGTTGAGGCCGTGCTGTTGAGTGCCAAAAATGTCGCCTGCCCCTCTGTTTTTTAGGTCGTATTCCGCTACTTTAAGTCCACTGCTCTCTTGAGTAAAGTGCGTTAATCGTTCGCTGTGTTGATGTTCTGATTTTGTCGTGAACAGGAGACAGTAGCCTTGTTGTCCGGCTCTACCCACTCTTCCTCGCAGTTGATGCAGACTAGCTAGTCCGAAGCGTTCAGCGCCCTCTATGACGATGCAGCTGGCTGTGGGTATATCAAGCCCAACCTCTACTATGGGGGTGGTGACTAGGATATCGATACTGCCGGCATAGAGTTTTTTACTAATGGTATCTTTTTTGCTCTGGGATAGTTTGCCATGGAGCATTTCTATTGCTGGTTGTTTACTGGAGGTTTTGTCACTGAAAAAAGCTTTTAGAGACTCAAAGCGCTCAGTGACTGCTGCAACGTTATCAAATCCCGGGTGTGAAGAAGGAGAGATGAAGGGGCAGACAATTAGCGCTAGTGAAGAGGCGGTGGTAGTTTGTTCAGCTAGCCATTGGTATGAGCTAGCTCGTTTCGATTCAGGAACCAGCCAAGTTTTAGTTGGGATTCGACCAGCTGGCATTTCGTCTATGCTGCTGACGCTGAGGTGACTGAAAATAGTCAACATCATGGTTCTTGGGATCGGTGTGGCAGACATAGTTAAAGTATGGGGATAGTAATTAGATTCTGCTGGTTGGGATCGTTGCACTACACCAAATCGATGCTGCTCATCGTAGATAACCAGCGCTGGTTTGAGTTGTGACAGCTTGTTAATCACAGCGTGGGTGCCGATGAAGAGTTGAGGTGCGCCTGAGCTACTTACATTTTTGCTTGTTTTACCCGTTATAAGTGTAGTCGGAATATCCGGGAAAAGCTTCGCGAATGTTTCTGCGTGTTGCTGAGCAAGAAGCTGTGTGGGTGCTATCAAAGCTGAAGATCCACCAGCTGTAAAGATGTGGTGACAAGCTATGCCCGCAACCGCAGTTTTACCTGAGCCGACATCTCCTATCAATAGACGGTTCATCGGGACTGCGTGCTGCAAGTCCTCTAGGATTTGATCGGTGGCTCGGAGCTGGGCACCAGTTAGTGTGAAAGGCAGCGAATCAGGTATGGGTTGTTTGGGTGCTGTAATACACAGTGCTGAGCCATTGTTAGACCACTCAGCTTTAATTTTTTTTGAGTGTGACATTAGCGCCAATAACTCCTCGATAGCCAGTCGCTCTTGAGCCTTGAGGAGTAGGTCTTCATCGCTGGGAAAGTGTAGCTCTTTAACTGTTCGAGATAGCGATAGCAATTGTCCGCTCCAGCTTTCGTCGAGCTCAGCTTCATTGGGGGTCAGGTTATCAAGTATGTGCTTGAGAGTGCGGCGAACTGTGCCGATTTTTACTCCTAGTTCTGACGAGTACACAGGGACGAGTCGGTCGGTGTGAATAGTGTCTGAGGAGACGGCTTCAACGGTAGGCTGTACCATGGTGTTTTTTTCGTTGAGTTTGCCGCTGAAGAGAAACGTTTGGCCTTTAGTCAACCGGTCTATCACAAATGGCGTGTTAAACCACATTAGCTTCAATCGACCAGTTTCATCTTTCACTTGTGCCGACTGAATTGAACGTCTGCCCTTGTAGTAGTTGGAGCTTCTGATGACTTCTGCTTCAAGCGTCACTAGTTCTCCAGGGACAAGCTGATCTATTGTCACTCGTTTTGAACGATCCTCGTAGCGCAGTGGCACATAGAGCAAAAGGTCTTTGATGGTGGTAATTCCTCGCTGAGAGAGCTTTTCAGCGGTACTCTCCCCTATGCCCTTGACGACTTGGAGAGAGTGATGAAGCTGATACATACTACTAGCTATGGTAGTTGGTTCTGGAACACTTGATAAGTGTTAGGTTAAAGGTTCTGTCTCAAATCAAATAGAACAAGCCGCCCGCAACGGTGCTGAACAGCATCCCGATGATGGAGAGTATGGCGAAGATTTGAATGATGCGCTGTCGTATTTTTTTGTTCATAGCTTTGGCGATTGGTATTAGTTGTTAGTGACTTTTAATCTTAAAGAAGTTCCTCTTACCTATCTTAATGGCTTCGAGTGTGCTGATGTCAACTGTATGGTTGATGTCGGTTGGTCGCTCGCCGGAGGGGTGTAGTTCTATAGCGCCTTGTGTTATTAGTCTCCGCAAGTTGGCGTTACTTTCATCTGGCATGGCGACTTTGGCGATTTCAAACACTGTAGCCCCATCTGAGAATGATGGCGGCAGCTGGACCAAAGGCATCTCGCTGGGTAATTCCTTATTCTGAATAGTAGTTTGGAAGTGTTGTTCTGCTTGGGTGGCGGTGGTTTGGTCATAGAGCATAGCGGTGATGGTCTTAGCGAGCTGCTTCTTAAAGGTAATGGGGTTTTCACCCGCCTCCATAGCCCGTTCCATCTGCGCGATATCAGCTAGTGGCACGTCGGTTACCAGAGTAAAATAGTGACTAATTAGATCGTCGCTAACCCTCATCAACTTGCCATACACGTCATTAGGATGATCGGTGAGTGCTACGTAGTTGTTGTAGCTTTTACTCATCTTGCGACCATCAGTGCCAATTAGGAGTGGTACGGTCAGCGCCCACTTTTCGCGGTTATTGTACTGTTTCTGGAGAGTGCGACCCATCATCATGTTAAACATTTGGTCATTGCCGCCAATTTCTAGATCTACATCCATGGCTACGCTATCATAGCCTTGTAGCAAAGGATAGATGATCTCGTGACCGTGGATCGGCAAGCCATTCTTGAGGCGGTCTTGAAACATGTCACGTTCTATCAACTGTTGAACAGTTGTCTTGGCCATCAATTGCACAATGTCTACAAAGGTAAGCTTGTCGAGCCAGTCGCCATTATGACGAATCTCAATCTTATCGAAGTCTAGGACTTTACTTGCTTGAGCTTTCCAATCTTTGAAGTTGGCCTCAATCTGCTCATCTGTCAGCATCGGTCGACTATCATCACGACCGGTTGGGTCCCCTACCCTAACGGTGCCGTTGCCTATCAGCAAAATAGCGTGATGACCAGCCTCAGCGAACTGCTGAAGTTTGCGCAGCGGAATGGTGTGACCAAGCGTCAGAAATGGCGCGGTAGGATCGATGCCCAGGTATAGCTGTAGCTTCTTGGTGCTCATTAGCTCAGCCAGTGTTTCAGCTGAAGGCATGACGTCTGCCACGCCTCGGGTTAAGATCTCGGGAATTGCTGTGGTTTGATTACTCATGCTGGGTCCTTGCTGACAGGATTGTAGCGCATTTCAACTATTTCCTGAAGTGAGGAAGCTTGACGATGTTTATCTGGTATGTATAATCAACCTCAATGGTAGTGACACACACAACCCGCTGGTATCAATTTAGTATCCCCAACTAAGGGGTAAGCGGGAGCGTGTGTAGTTATCAGTAAATAGCAATTGTACGTACAGACACTAGGTTGAGCTCCCGCAAGGGAGTTTTTTTATGAAAGAAAAAGATGTTTTCATGAGAAGGCATAGGAAGAGCCTCAGGCAAGGAGTTCAAACAGAAAAGCCTTCCAGTGATGTGAGTAGAAGACGACATCTTGAGTTGCTTGGGTTATTTAAGGAAGACACTGGTAAGCCAAAAGTGTTAATTAGTGAGCAAGGAATGGTGTACAGCGGTCCGTTCATCAGATTAGCATCCTCCGTCTGAGTTATGCTTAGAACCAGAAGATCAACAATTTACAACGTCTCGAAACTCAAGGTTACAGAGTAGCGCAAGGTGGTGCTCCCCGGTTCAATCTGAGTGGGCGCTGCCTCGTTACTCACGGCCAGGTCGGCTTCGAGTGCTCTGTACACAGGTTGGGGTTGTCCCAGCTGTGACTCGTAGACATTTATCACCCTGCCCAGCTTCATATCAGCCAGATTAGCCAGTTCTTTAGCACTTTGTTTGGCGTCAGCTATGGCTTCTTCTCTAGCCTGTTTGCGAATTTCGCGCTCCTTCTCCTCACTTACTGAGAAGGAGATGCCCCCTACTTGATTCGCGCCTTGAGCAGTGGCCGCATCGATAATTTGGTTGAGTTGGTCGAAGTCAGTTACTTTTACTAGTAATGATGTGTTGACGCTGTAGCCAGTGATTCGTTGATTACCTGGTTCACTGAAGTCATAGCGGGGGTTGATTGAGTACTGTTGTGTTGAGATGTCTTCTCTATCTACTCCCAAGTTTCTGACAGCCTGATTGACATTATTAATGATTTGATTAGCTTGATCTTGGGTATCAGCTACCGTGAAGCCGTCTACTGTGATCCCTAGTGAGACTTGGGCTTCGTCAGGTGATGTGGCGATTTCGCTCTCACCAGTGACATCAAAGGCAGATGCTTTTTCGGTGGTTGTTTGGTTTATCGATACTGGTAATGGACCTGTGAAGTTAGTGGTTGCGATCAAAGCAATGACCGATACTGCGACAGTCAGGGTGGTGATGATCAAATTGGTGATCAGGGACTTGGTGTCCAAAAATCGCACTGGGTTTTGAAACTCGACTGCCATGACATTCTCCTCTGGGTCTTATGACTCTCTACCTAGTACAATGTGCTTATGATTGATGCAACGTCGTCAAGTCAAAATTCGATAGATGCTACGAAAAACCAGACCAATGGATCAGCTGACGACGATGAAGTGGCGTCTTCACGTCTACAGCCTTCGGCACCAGACCCAGTTGTAATTCGAGACTATGGACCGGGTCATTCATCAGAGCAAGCAACTTCATCTCCCAGGCGAAACAATTTGGATAAAACTGTTACAATGGGATCCGTGGAAATAAATTTGACGGCTATTTGGCGTGTGATAACTTGGCCATTTCAAGTGGTGCTGGGGTTAGTCATGATGGTATTTTCCAAGATGGGACTGGTTGATGCCCGCGGTTCTAGACGAGGTCGTCTGACTCCTGCTGAGCAGTCGTTGCAACGCACCAAGATGTTGCGAGCCGTGGTGCTACTGGGTCTAGGTAGTGTGATTATCGGAGTGATTGCATTTTTTATACTGTTTGCTTGGTTTTCACGAAATTTGCCAGAGCCAGGTCAAGTTATTAGGCGTGAGGGTTTCAGTACTGAGATTTCAGATAGAGATGGCAATGTACTTTTTGACATATTTGACACAGAGCAGCGTGATCCCGTCTCACTTGATCAGATTCCACAGCACGTCAAAGACGCTACCATCGCCGTAGAAGATAAGGACTTTTATAAACACCAAGGCTTTGATTTCCTTACGATTGTCCGTATTCCGTACAACATTATTTTTAGAAGCCGCGTCGTTGGTGGTTCTACTCTTACACAGCAGCTTGTAAAGAACGTACTACTTACAAACGAGCGGACGGTTACCCGTAAGTTTAAAGAGTTTGTGCTTGCTCTACAGATAGAGCGAACATTTACTAAAGATCAAATCCTAGAGATGTATTTGAATGAAGCTCCGTATGGCGGTACAGCTTGGGGTGTTGGCGCTGCAGCCAGCACATACTTTAATAAAGATGTGGCAGATCTTAGCGTAACTGAAGCTGCTATTTTAGCCGGTCTTCCTCAACGACCAACTGCCTACTCTCCTTTCACTGGTAGGACAGACGAAGACGGCGTGCTGCTCTGGAAGCTTCGAGCCCAAGGTGTCTTACGCAGAATGAATGAGGATGGTTATCTGTCTGATTTAGCGTATGAAGAAGCATTGGCTGGTTTGGACACAGTTGAGTTTGAGCCAGGAAAAGTAGAAGTGGCCGCACCTCATTTTGTGTTTTATGTTCGCGACCTTCTTGAAGAGATGTTCGGTGAAGACTTGGTCGAGCGAGGTGGTCTGCGAGTTCAAACGACATTGGACTTAGAGCTTCAAGAAGAAGCGCAGCGAATTGTTCGTGAAGAAATAGAGTCGTTGGCTGATCTGAACATAACTAATGGAGCTGCTATGGTGATGGATCCGGAAAGTGGTGAAATCTTGACGATGGTAGGATCCCGAGACTACTTTAGTGAAGATATTGATGGTCAATTCAATGTGGCCGTTGATGGTTTGCGCCAACCAGGGTCGTCGATCAAGCCTGTGACGTATGCAGCTATGTTTGAGAACGGGTTTGCACCTTCAACTATGTTGGTAGACGTTGAGACTACATTTGCTCCCCGTGACGATGTTGACCAGCCCTATCAGCCCAAAAACTATGATGGCACATTCAGAGGTCCCGTAAACATTCGCAATAGTCTGGGCAGTTCTCTTAACATTCCAGCTGTGAAGGCTCTGGCGATAGTTGGAGTCGAAAACTTCTTGGATTTGGCGTATCAGATGGGCTTTGAGACACTCGAGCCCACAGATGATAATTTGCGCAGATTTGGCTTGGCAGTAACACTTGGTGGTGCCGAAGTTCATTTGATCGATACGGTGTCTGCTTACAGCGCTTTCGCCAATGGCGGCACCCGAGTTGAGCCGGTGTCTATCTTGAGAGTTGAAGACCTTGAGGGCAATGTATTATTTGAGCACAGGCCTTCAGAGGGTCCTCAAGTACTCTCAGAATCAACGGCTTTCTTGATCAATGACGTCCTATCAGACAATAGTGCACGCCTTTTAGCATTTGGGGCAAACTCACTATTAAATACTGGTCGACCTGTAGCTGTCAAAACCGGTACCACCAATGATCAGCGTGACAACTGGACCATAGGTTGGAGTCAGGACATTATGGTAGGAACCTGGGTTGGAAATAATGACAATAGCGCCATGAAGCAGGTTGCTTCAGGCATCACCGGTGCTTCCCCTATTTGGCGAGACATCTTAACCGCCGCATTTGAGAGAGGCTACGGTGCACCTGCTTGGGAAAAGCCAGACAGCGTTGAGCAGGTTGAAGTAGATGCGATTTCAGGGTATCCAGCTCATGATGCGTATGCTTCTCGCCAAGACTACTTTACTGCTGGAACAGTGCCGACTGTTCCTGACCCCATTCACACCAAGCTCAAGCTGTGTAAAGGTGAGAATAAGCTGGCAACTCAGGCCCGCATTGCTGCTAGTGATTTTGAGGAAAAGGAATTCATAGTACTCCAGGAAGATGATCCAGTTAGCCAAGATGGTAGGAATCGCTGGCAAGAAGCTATTCAGGCATGGATTAACGGCCAAGGTGACGAGCGCTATAAGGTTCCAACTGAATACTGTGGTGAGGAGAGTGATGTTCGAGCGCGGTTAGTACGCCCTGAAAATGAGACGAAGTTTGACTCCGAAGACATTGAGATTGAAGTACAAGCAGGTAGTGGTGAAGGTATCGACAAGATCGAGATCATCGTTGATGGGCAAGTTAGAGAGACAGTAAACAGCGAGTCATATAAAGGCACTATTAAGATATCTGCTGGTCAGCACGAAGTGTGGGCTAAAGCCTATTCTAGAGGCGGCAAGAGTGTCGAGAGTAATAAATCCAAGATAGGTACGGGTGGTCAGGATTGGCAGCAGCCAGAGCCTAGCCCATCACCTTCTCCAAGCCCTAGCCCTAGTCCAACGCCTTCTCCTAGTCTTGTACCCTAGTGGAGCCTAACCAAAAAGCGACAAGCATTAGTCCAGTTTGCTGGGTCAATAGGTAGTGATCTAGGCTAGCAATTGGTACTACTATGACCAGTGCTAGCGCCAATTGCCAGCGTACTTTAGATGATAGTTGTGAGCCTAGTAGCCATCCACATGCAACAACTACTATCACTCCAAGTGCGCCACCTTCTGCTAGCCATAGTAGTCCCACATGGTGTGCCGGTTGAATAAATCTAACTATTTCTGATGATTCACTTACTCTTTCTACTTGGGTCGTAAAGACAGTAAGTCCTGTGCCAAGTAGTGGTGCTTCTTCGAACACTTTCCAGGCTGCCTGATTAAGATGTTGTCGACGTTGTATTGATGTTTGTGTGGGAGTACTCGCCACTTGTTGTAGAAGCCAGGGAGACAGACACAGCGCCGCAGCTCCTGAGAACACCACAATTTTTTTCAGCATGTCATAGCGATTAACTCTGAGCTCGAAGATGAGTAATCCCAAGATAAGCGTGAGAAAAGCAGAGAGCGACTGAGTCAGCCAAAGTGTGGCGCCACTGAGTATGCTGATGATCAAAAAGTGAGCATGCCAGGCTTTGCTCGTCGTCGCATTATTTTTTCTCGCAGCCAGCAATGTTCGATACAACGTTAGCCAGAGTAGCACTAGTGTTCCTGCCAAGATGTTGGGGTGTGGTGTAGTTCCGTATGGTAAGACCACATACTCCGATCCCACATATCCCCTAGCAAGACCAGCATATGATTGCAGGCTAGTTTCTCCAAGGAGCCAGAAACCTCCTAGGGAGTGCTGCGTGTGGAGTTGATATAACCCAAGGCATGACTGAAATACGAGCGTTCCTATCAAGGTTGTCATCACTAGCTTGCGACGAATCAGTGGTAGTTCGTGGTACAACACTGCACCCCAGAGCACTGTCATTCCCAAGCGCACTAAGTGTGAGAATGATGAAAGTTGGTGTATAGAGGTTAGCTGACGAGCAGTAAAGGCCAGTAGGATTAGTCCGAGCCCTATTGCTAGCTTTTTGGCATGGCGGGGTTCAGCTAGTAGCAACCACCTTTTCCAGATCTTCCTTCGACTAGCAAGCCAAAGTACTATAACGCTCGCTACTACGATGTCTGAGAGATAGAGCTTTACGAGTAAGTAATCAACCAATATACCGTTAACATAAGCTTGATGTTCAAAAAAGCGAGCGAAAAGATTACTCGGTATTAGGAAGACACTAAGTAAAAGTAAGGCAGTGAGAGCTCGTCTTGAGAGTGTTTGTTTGGTCGTAGATGGCACACTCTACTCTACCTCACCGACCAACTCAGCGGCAAACTGCTTTGTGGCAAGCGAAATGATGCGTTTTCTGATTGGAGTGACGTCCTCTCCTGAGATATTCTGCTTTGGGTTGAAGTAGGTAATTCTAAAGGTGTGGTTTCTATTGTAGATCTCTGTCAGATCTACTGATGCTACAGTTCCATCACTTTGCCGTAGTGCTCTGATTAGCTCTCCAACGAGTGCTTTTTGTGGCAGCGTGAATGTAAGATCTTGTTGAAGTTGTGCAGTTTTTGGAATGGGTTGGTACTCTGGATGTGTCTTAGCTAGCTCAAGCAATGCATCCATCCGGACATCGATTGCTGTATGACCAGTGTGCAGTACAGCGATACTAGCCAGTGGTCTCTGTTTGGTATCACTAGCTATGGTGAGTGTGGCGTGTTGCACTACTAATGGTGATGTGTAGTCGGTTGGCTTAGCAATCACTTCACCTAGGAAGAACTGATCAAACAGGGCTTCTAAGTCACCCTTAACTTCTCTGTATGGCTTGCTAGAAACCATACTCAGCATCAGTAGCTCAAGTGGCAGCTGGCCTTCTCGAGGTTGATAGATATTTGCTATTTCAAAGACGCTGAGGTTCTTGCGTTGGGAGTTGTTGGCAATACACTCTTCCAATGAGGGTAGCAGCGATTGACGAAGATAGACTCGGTCATCAGTGAGTGGGTTGCTTAATTTTAAGTGATCATTCTCTAAGTCGTGTCCTGATTGCTCTGCAAGTTTTTCGCTGACTAGAGAGTAGGTATAGACCTCTTGCCATCCTATTGTGGATAAGAAATGCTTTATGGTCGTCTCAAGGTTAAAGTCTGTTGTCTCTGGTTTGTTGGTGGGGATCGCTGTATCCATTAGCGTACTTGGTAAGTTGTGATAGCCGTATACCCTAGCTACTTCTTCTATCACATCTGCTGGAATGGTAATGTCTGGTCTAAACGTGGGGGGTGTGACAGTGATGGTGTCAGTGGTTGCCTCTACTGAGCAACCTAAGTTCTCAAGAATAGTCGTGACAGTCTTGCGAGGTAACTCCAATCCTAAGTATTCTGAAATAGTGCTCAATGAGACTTGGACGGGCTTTGGATGCTCTGGACTGGGAAAGTCATCATACAGATCACTAGCTATGGTAGCTCCAGCAAGCTCTTGAAAAAGGGATATGCCGAGATACAATGTTTCATCACCAAGGTGGGGGTCTACCCGCTTTTCGTTGAGCTGAGCGGCTACAGTTCTGATAGCATGGGTCATGCTGGCAAACCGGACCTTTTTATGATCAAGAGATTCGATCCATAGTAAGACATTTTTGGTTTGGTCATTAATTGAAGAATTAGCTGTACCTTTGATAGCTGGTAGATCAATTATTTCTCCACTGGGATTTTTGAAAACGATCTCGCCGCCCACTGTCGTAAACTCTTCGCCATCTATGATCGCGAATGTTTCACCTGGCTTTGCCTCTGTGATGATAATCTCTCCACCAAGCTCCATGATGTTGTCGTAGTCGAAGGCGTGGCAGGGGTGTCCAAGCTCATGGGTAATATAGTTAGTGATGTCTATGACTGCGTCATGGACATTGACGTCGATTTGTTTGAGTCGTCGCTGCATCCAGTCTGGGCTTGGTTTTCTCTCTACATTTTTTAAGATGATTGCCATAGTCCGATTGCAGAGCTTGGGGTCATTAGTGACCTTGGGAAGTGGAAGTGTCTGCGTGGTTGGTGTGGCTGGTTTTGAAGCAGTGAGTGGCTTGAGTGTGGCTGCTATGCCAAACTGATTGAGGATAACGCTTGCTTCCCGAGCTATACCGCGTATCGACATGCTGTCTACTCGATTAGTGGTGACTTCAATGTCGTAGACTGGCTCACCCTCTTTAGTGTAAATGTGTTCTACAGAAGGTCCGCAGAGTGAGATATGCTTGGCAATTTCTTCTGGAGTTGCTTCGGTCTCAAGGTGATCCAGTAGCCAGGTATGTGGAATCAAAATATTCATTAGAACTGCTCCAAAAATCTAAGATCGCCTGAATACAGCAAACGAATGTCATCAATGTTTAATCCCTCTTTAAGGGTGTAGGTGCGTTCAATCCCCCAACCAAAAGCAAAGCCAGTATACTCATCTGGGTCAATGCCACCAGCCTTGAGTACGTTAGGATGTACCATGCCAGCGCCACCTACTTCGTGCCAGCCTGATTTGCAGAACTTACAGTTGACTTGGTCTCCTTCTAACTCTCTGCGGGGGTCACTGGCCTCGAGTTCTTTTTTGTCAACCTTGCCTGTACCGTGACAAATATGACAGCTGAAATCAACTTCAAATGATGGTTCAGTGAATCGGAAATGAAATGGTCTAATTCTACTTTTGACCTCAGGACCGTAGAACTCTTTGGCAAAGTGGTCGAGTGTGCCCTTGAGGTGCTGAATAGTGATGCCTTTATCAACCACGAGTCCTTCAAATTGATGAAACATTTGAGTATGAGTGGCATCCTGTTGGCGACGATAACAACGAGCGATGTTAATCATTCTAATCGGTGGCTCGCCTAGTCGTTCCATTTCCCGGACTTGACCATTGGAAGTATGAGTCGTCAGGACCATCTTGCCGCCTATCAAGCTTGGATGACGCTTGCGAGGGTTGTCTGGGTCGTATGCGACGTCTTTGGTCGTGTCAGGGGTATCTATAAAAAACGTCTCCCACTCATCACGAGCTGGGTGATCAGGCGGCATGTTGAGTGACTCAAACACATACCAGTCCCAGTCAACTTCGGGATAGCGAACTCGAGTGAAGCCAATGTTTTCAAATATTCTAGTAATCTCTTCCATGGCCTGAGAGACTGGATGCATGTGGCCGACTTGAGGTTTGATTCCAGGAGCTGTCAGGTCAGTCCAAGTTGCCTGCGATGTAGTGGTGTCACTGAGTCGTTGCTCTAGCTCAGTTTTGAGTTCGTTGAGGAGCTTGCCAGCTTGTTTCTTATCTTTAGGTGCTACCTCTGAGATTGACTTGGCTAAGGTGTTGAAGACACCTTTTTTTCCTAGATATTTGCTACGAAGATCGGGGCTAGAGTCAGCTACAAGACTCTCGTGAATATCATTGATTTGTTTTCTGAGTTCTTCTATTTTCATGTTCTTTATACCAGGCATTGTATCAAAAAACCCCGCTGGTGGCGGGGTGATTTTTTGTTTTCTACGTGTGTGATGTACTACTTGCTTAGTCCCGCCGCTTTCACAACTTCACTAAACACACTAAAGTCACGAGCAGCAAGCTCAGCGAGCATTTTGCGATTGAGTTGAATGTTGGCATCTTTAAGAGCTTTGATGAATCTTGAGTACGATAGTTTGTCATCGATCTGCTTAAGACCAGCATTAATGCGAATAATCCACAGCTTTCTGAAATCTCGTTTTCTGAGCTTGCGACCTACATATGCATACGCACCTGCGTGGAGATATGCTTCATGGGCTCTTTTGTATAGTCGACGATTGGTGCCAGTGAAGCCCTTGTTTGACTTCAAGATTTTCTTATGACGACGTTTTCTGGTAAATCCTGTTTTAACTCTTGGCATAGGTTCCTTTAAGCAAGTCCGAGCATTCGTTTAATTTTCTTTGCCCATTTGCCTTTTACTTCTGTCGGTAGACGATAATTTCGGATAGCTTTCTTACTCTTTCTACGTCGCAGATGGCGCATATTTTGACTACGGCGAAGCACCTTGCCTGAGCCAGTAACTTTAAAGCGCTTAGCGACACCCTTGCGAGTTTTTTGTTTTATTTTTTTCATGTCTTAGTCCTTTTTAGCAACCTGCTCCTGCTTTGCCTTCTTCGGGATGGGTTGAAGTTGAGCTATCAGCTTCTTGCCCATCATCTTTGGCTCCATCTCAACCGTGGCTAGTTCTTGAGCGGCCTCGGTGATTCGAGCAAAAAGCTCGAAACCAAACTCTTTTTTAGTGATTGCTCGCCCCTTAAACTGGAGTGACAATCGCACTTTATCGCCCTTGTCAAGAAAGTTGAGAACCTTCTTGAGTCGAGCTTGAAAGTCGCCCTCCCCCATGAAGGGTGTAAAGCGAACTTCCTTTAGATCCTGCTTTTTAGCCTTTTTTCTACCCTCTGCTTTCTTTTGTTGCAGTTGGTATTTGTACTTGGCAGAATCAATGATCTTAACGATCGGAGGTTTTGCGTTCTCAGTGACGAGTACCAGATCTTTGTTCTCTGATCGAGCTTTGGAGACGGCTTCAGTGGTAGGCATAACACCTATCATGTCACCGTGCTCAGTAAGGACTCTGACCTCTGGGAAACGAATCTGATGATTCGTTCTGATCTGTGCTTGCCGCTGAGGCTGTTTGTTGTATCGTTTTCTAATCACGTAGTGTGTGCATCCTCCAATGTTTGCAATCAAGGAGAGTATTATACCAGGGATTACAAGTTTTGCAGAACGGTGTGAACTCGAGAGGATTCGAACCTCTGACCTCTACAATGTCAATGTAGCGCTCTAACCAACTGAGCTACGAGTTCTAGAAGTAACCATTATACCTGAGGTGCTCAACTCTAGTAACCGGATGATATACCTATATGCTCCTTGGGGGTGCTATTGTATACGAGTGCTGATAGTTTGATGGATTAGCTACCGCTGTAGGCAGTGCTGCGCTCATGATGCATCATGTCGTGGACGGTTTTTGCTTCATTGCCGCCTCTATCGAGACCACCTTTGACTTTTCTCTTCTTTTTCTTTTTGGCATTCATTTGCTTTGCCCATGTTCTGGCGCTGCGGACTTTTTGGCGTAGGAGCATGATGAACGCTCTGAGTTTTTGGAAGTAGGTGATGTAGTAGGCACCTTGTTGGCCAGGGTTAACTACCACCTTAGTAGTCTCAATGTCGATATCCATGCGCAGACCAGCTAATTCTTTAGCAAGTAGCTTGAGCTCTTCACGAGTTTTTTCGAGCTCCTCAGCCACTCTCTTTTCTTTAGCGCTGAACAGTTCTGTAGTCTGGACGGGATTGACTTGATCGTGAAGTTTTTTACGTAGAGCATCTTTTTTCTGCTGTTTAATCATTTCTTGCCGTTGACGCTCGATCTCCGCTGGGTCTTGGTCAGCATCAGACAGAGATTGGTCTGTAAGCCGGCCACCAGTTCGTGCCAGCGCTTCGCTAAAAGGATTTTTAGAGTTGTTTGCTTGGGGAGCTCTACTTAGTGATTGCTCAGTTTCAGATAACGCCTTGGCAAACGGATTTACCGCTTGTTGCTGTTGCCTTGATTTGCCAGTAGTTTGTTGTGCAAAAGGATCCATATGTACCAAAAAACACTCGAGCTATTATTATAGGATATTTTTCTCGAGTTTTCAATTGGTTGGCAGTCACCAACTGTAGAAATAAGTATACTAGATTTTCGTCAAAAGACGAGATATAGAATGTATAACAAATATGTAGTTATAGCTTTTTAGAAAAAGGGACTATTTGACAGCTAAGAGCCACTCAATGGTTTTATTTCTAACCAACTGAAGACGAAGATACTCTTTGCTTTGATCATCAAGCTTGCGATCTTTGCTGACTGGGAGTTTTTCCCACTCTTTGGTAATTTCAGCGTCTGTGGCGGTAATACCTTGATCTTCCGTGATGGCTTGGAGTACGTACTCTATCTGGAGTTGTCCCAAAGCTGTCGCTGCAAACTCCTGACCAAGTTGCTCAAATGTTTGACCACGGCGTGCCAGGTAGTCGTCCATGCTCATCTTTAGTTGTTCGAGCGTGTGAGAGAGTCGGTGAAGCTCTTCTCTAGTTTGTTGACGGACCAGTAATTCTGGGATACGAGGAGCTGCTTGAGTTACCAATGCAGTAAAGATTGCTTTTAGCTTGGCGTCTCGTTGTTGCGCTGCGACAGAAGCTTCATCTTGCTTTGGTTTTTTGGTAGATTTTTCGGTTTTTTGCTGTTTCTTCCAGGCTTGATCAGCATCTTTGCTGGCAGCGACAACGCTCTTTTTATATGAACCAAGCTGGATTTTAGGTTTTTCTGCAATTTCGATTTTTACTTGCCAATCCTGACCAGACTCTGTTGAAACAGGGGTTATAGCTGGTTGAGTAACAGGATGCTTGTGTTCTTTTTTCAGTACTTCCAGGTACTTGGCTGGTAGTAGCTGCTCTAAAGTAGCATTGACCAATCGGTCTCTTCCAACCATCTTCTCTACCATATGAGCGGGTACTTTGCCTTTTCTAAAGCCATCACTTTTGACAGTGGTGGCTCGTTTGGCTAGCACTTTTTGATAGGCTGGCTTGATCTCGTCCCACTTAATGGTGACGGTGAGCACATCATTATCAGCGATAAGTGATTGTCCCTGGCCTTTAGATGCACCGACTGCAGTCTTTTTAGCTGGAGAAACTTTCTTCTTTGAAGTTGCCATAGGTGTGGATTATACCACTTGAGGAAGTAAGTTTGAGTGTGGTCACGGAATTACTCACTACGTTTATAGCGCAGCGGAGAGCCGTCATAGGGAATTTCATTATAGTTTGCATCTCTGAACACCATCGATTTCATAGGCCAAGTATACCAGACGTGTTAGAATAGCCCCCATGTCTACCAGGCAAAAAACCTACTATATTCATACCTTTGGATGTCAATCAAATAAGAGTGATAGTGAGCGAATAGCTGGTGATTATCAGGCTCGAGGCTGGAGTGAGGCTGATTCTTGGAAGACGTGTGATGAGTTAATCGTTAATACCTGTGCCATTCGCCAGCGCGCTGAAGATCGAGCCAAAGGCTTTCTCCACAATGTGGCTGTTTTTTTTAACCAAGCTGGTCGTCGACGGCCTAAAATCATTTTTACGGGCTGCATGACGCATCACGGCAGCGAGCAGCTCTACAAGATGTTGCCCATCATCGATGAAATTTTGCCTATTAACGAAGTTGGCTTTAATAGCTCGGCTGTACGTAAAGACAACAAGCATGCTTGGATACCAATATCCACAGGCTGCAACTCGTTCTGCACTTTCTGTATCGTCCCCTACTCCCGTGGCAGAGAACACTCTCGTAGCTTTGAATCTATTATGGAAGAAGTTGCAAAGTTGGTTGATCAAGGCTACCAGGAGATTACCCTACTAGGCATGAACGTAAATTCATGGGGACTGGAGAAGGTGGGAATTGGATTCAGAAAACTCATGATGGAAAACAAGGACTACACCAGACAAGATCTCCCTGAAAACCAAACTCAGTACCTGCGGCCCGACACCACTCCACCGTTCGTAGAGTTGTTGCGAGCTATCTCAGCCTACGATCAGATCAAAATGATTCGATTCATCACGAGTAATCCCTGGGACTTTCATGATGAGTTGATAGAAGAAGTGGTCACCAACAAGAAGATCGATAGATATGTCCACCTACCAGTTCAATCTGGAAGTGATGCGGTGTTGTACCGGATGAACCGTGGCTACACGCGTCAGCGTTATGCGGACATCGTGCAACGACTTCGAGCTGGGGATCCCGAGATTGTGATCGGCACCGACATAATTGTGGGATTTCCTGGTGAGACAGAAGAAGAATTTCAGGAGACGGTCGATCTCGCCAAAGAGATCGACTGGAAAGTTGGGTTTGTAGCTATGTACTCTCCTCGGCCTGGTACGGCTAGCTGGCGTATATATCCTGATGACATTCCTCACCAGGAGAAAAAACGACGTTGGGACATTCTAGATAAAATCATAAATAAAGATAATTTGCATCAACGACCGAAAGTAGTGTGAGGAAAGTACTCTCAGTGGTTGGCACTACTGCCAGCGGTAAGACACGTTTGGCGCTCGATCTCGCTAGGTTGGTTGTTGAGTCAAAGCGAGCACCAGGAGCTCTGCTATTGTCAGCTGACTCTCGCCAGGTATATAGAGGTCTTGAAGTGCTGACGGGAGCTGACATTCCATCCACTTTCTCAAGAGAGAATTCATCACAACTGCCTGGTTATTTTCGCAGCACACAGTATCCAACTATTCAATTACATGGGGTGTCGTGCATTGAGCCTGACCAACCTTGGTCGGTAGCTGATTTTCAGCGATTTGCTTTGCCACTCATAACCCAAGCTTTAGACGATGAGTGGTTGGTCGTCGTTGTCGGTGGCACTGGTCTTTATCATCGTCATCTTTTCAATGCTGAGTTGGTAGATCGACCTGGTCCTAATCAGCAACTTAGGGACGAACTATCAACCTTGACGGTGGGTCAGTTGCAGCAGCGCCTATCTGAGCTTAGTAGCCAGCGATTTGAAGCGCTGAATCACTCTGATAAACACAACCCCAGGAGATTGATTCGTCACATTGAGCTGGAGATGAGTGGTAGTGCGCAAGTCTCAGATCATCGAAAATTACTTCAGCTTGATCAGCACTACTTGGGTCTTCATGTTCCAATTGAGAAGGTGGTTGCCGCTATCACTGAGCGGGTTGCTCGGAGATTTGACGATGGACTTGAGGAGGTAAGGGCTTTGCAAGCTTCGTATTCTGATCAAGAGCTGTCCCTTTTTTCATCGATGGGTGTTGCAGAGCTGCACGCTTTTGATAAGGGCGAGATAGATGAGATTAGATGTCGTCAGCTCTGGGCACAGCGTGAAGTGGCATATGCTAAACGCCAGCTTACTTGGTGGCGAGGTGACCAGAAAGTGCGTTGGGTAGATCCTGCAAGCATTGCTCTAGAAAGCTTGGTGAGTGAGTTTTGCTAGAATAGTGCTATGACGTTTATGTCTGACATTATGCCAAGTGCATCCATAGTTTTTGTGATAGTTGCTGTAGTGGTGTACTTTGTATCCCTTCGCAGGAGTAAAGCTAATCAGTTTTACTCAGATACACCACTTTTGTCGCCACTGGGCATTTACGTTTGGGGAGACGGATTGGTGCTGGGTCCATTTTGGGTGTTATCTGGAATGCTGTGGTTAGCCACTCAACTACCTCTACTCTGGGTTGTTAGATACATATTGCTTTTTTGGTTGCTTCGCTCGGCCTATGAAGTAGTCTACTGGTTAAACCATCAGGCAGTGGGCAGCGACTACTGTCCACCATTTGGCAGAGATGTCTCATGGTTGGACAAGAACGAGCAGCACATCATTTATCAGCTTTTTCATACTGTGGTGGTAGTTTTCTCACTTTTCTTGCTGCTTTACTCATACGTTGTATAGTTCACAGCTCTTCAAGTTGACTGGGCATTTACTTCTGGCTCATGAAGCAGCTATACTCAAAGTATGTTTGGACTTCCCAAAGATAAACACGCCGTGATTGTTTCACCATCGATTGTAGTGTTTACGGTAGCGCTGCTACTTAGTCTGTACTTTCTATACTTGGTGTGGACGATAGTAATATTACTATTCTTGGCGTTCATCATTATGACTGCCCTTCATCCTGCAGTCGATTTCTTCACCTATAAACTGCGAGTTCCTAGAATTGTCAGCATTAGTTTTGTGTACCTGGTGGTTATTTCTGGAATCATTGGGTTGATAGCTTTGATTTTGCCTGCACTAGGAAGTCAGGCTCTTCAGTTGGTTCGCAGCACTAACATTCCATTCTTACAAGACGAGCTTCGAAATCTGCGGCTGACTGTCTCAGAGATTACTGCATTAGCTGATCAAGTTGGTAGCTCTGTGACGGTGGCTTTTAACATCATTAATTCAACCTTCAGCAGTTTGTTTACATTCTTTACGTTGATCATCATGGCGGTGTACATGACGATTGATAGACCACACCTCCACAAGAAGATTATGTGGTTTTCTAAGAAGAAGGAGCATGTAGCTTTGGCTGAGCAATTTCTTGATACTGTTGAACAGCAGCTTGGAGGTTGGGTTCGTGGCCAGGTTGTGTTGATGATTCTCATAGGTGTGATTACGTTCATAGGTTTGACGTTATTAGGAATTCCTTACGCGCTTCCTTTAGCATTGTTGGCTGGTTTCTTAGAGATTCTACCGAATTTGGGCCCTACGATTGCTGCTGTGCCAGCCGTAGCTATTGCTCTGATTACCATAAATCCTGTTATGGCCGGCATCGTAACGCTCTTTTATGTAGTGGTGCAGCAGCTGGAAAACAATGTAATCGTACCTCGAATCATGCAGAAAAGTGCCGACGTAAATCCATTGATCGCTATTGTTGTAATTTTGGCAGGATGGGAAGTGAGTGGCGTGGTGGGGGCACTGCTTGGTGTACCAGCCTACATTGTCATCAGATCAATATATAGTCAATTTTTTGCCAAGCGGTAGTCAACAAACATTTCTTAGCATTGAGCAATTTTCCCGCAACTGTTATACTATAGGACGTACAACCGGATGATGGCTCTGTGAGAACAGAGAGGAAAGTCCGGACTGCAGAACACAGGGTGTTCCACTGAAAAGTGGAAGCTTCTCACGAAGTGAGAATGACAGCTAGAGCCACAGTGACGATGCGAGTGGCGCCGCATGAAACGCCCAAGCTACTGGGGACCTAGGAAACTAGGGGGCAATCCTCCCTGCTGCGACTGGCGAACTTCACCTCAATGGCGTGTTCCCTATCGTATTTTGTCGAGGATCCGTACAAAATACCAGGTGATAAGGTACCAGGCATAGATAGATCATCATCGGTGAGAGTATCTCACTACAGAATCCGGCTTATAGGTTGTACGCAAAAAAAACGTAAGTAATTACAACTTACGTTTTTTTTGTGGCTCAGAGTATAATGAGTGTAGTGACCAATTGCTCAGCTCAGAAAGGAGCCAGATGATTCAAGCTTGGTACGACTCGTCGTCTATTATTTTATTCCAAACACTCGAACAGTTTTCTGCTTTCTTACCCACTGTGCTCGGCGCTTTGATCATTCTCATAGTGGGTGCTGCCATAGCTCGACTTTTGCGCAGGGTTTCTGTCAGTCTACTCGAGACGCTCAGAGTTTCATCGCTAATCAAACAAACACCAGTTGAACACTTCATGCAGAATGCTGATGTAAGTCATAAGGTGGAAGAGGTTGCTGGCTCGGTAGTGTATTGGTTAATTATGCTGGTGGTCTTACAGGCTGTAGTTGCAGTGTTGGGCTTAGATTCTTTGACCGACATCCTCAACAGCATCCTGGCATACATCCCTCAGGTATTATCATCAGTGTTAGTGCTGTTCCTAGGTGTGTTGGTAGCTGGTGTGGCAGAGAGTTTGGTGAAGGGCTCCATCAAGACGATAGATGGTAGGCAGTCACGATTGTTGGGTAAGATAGCTAGTTATCTCATCATGACTGTAGCTGTGTTGGCCGCAATCTCAGAGCTAGGTATTGCTAGTGAATTTATCATGATCTTGTTTATCGGATTTGTTTCGATGATCTCACTAGGGTTTGGGTTGGCGCTTGGGCTTGGGGGTAAAGACATCGTGGCGAAGATGCTTGATGAGTGGTACACCAAGACAGCCAAGGAAGTTCGATCAAAGTAGTTGTTTCATCCTGATTGACGCCTTGATACATCATGACATTGGTAGAAGCAATACTATTGGGGGTGGCTCAAGGTCTAACGGAGTTTTTACCTATCTCGAGCTCGGGTCATTTGGTCGTTTTGCAGTCGCTGTTGGGTATTTCACACACCGCAGTCACCTTTGAGATCGCGCTCCACTTTGCGACAATGCTAGCTATATTGCTTTTTTTTCAACGTCAAATTAGGAAATTAGATATTCAGCAGTTGCAGATGCTAGCGTTGGCAACTATTCCTGTAGCTGCCGTTGGCGTACTGCTTAAGGATCCATTGGTTGGATTATTTAACTCACTTGAGCTAGTTGCATATGCATTGTTGGGCAGTGGAGCTATTAACATGGCCATTCACTTCTTTATGCCCAAGCACACGTTCTCAAGTGAGCAAAAGCTGAGCACTGGAAGAGGAATTTTGATTGGATGCTTTCAAGTTATTGCACTGATTCCTGGTATCTCAAGGTCGGGATCAACGCTATTTGGTGGCATCATGATGGGAGCCGACAGAAAACAAGCTTTCGAGTTTTCATTTTTATTAGCTATTCCGGCCATAGTGGGCGCTACCTTCTTACAACTGCTTGAAGTGCTTCAGGGTGACATAGCTGCTCCAGCGTTGATTCCTTTGGGAGCCGGCATGGCGACTGCTTTTCTGACTGGCTACGCCAGTCTTTGGCTGTTGCGCTATATGCTTAAGTCTGCAAAATTTCATTACTTTGCAGCGTATTGTTTCGCGGTTGGAAGCGCTTTATTAGCTCATTCTTGGTTTTTAAGCTAAAGTCACCTTCTTCTCTATATTGCAGCGCTTCTGCCATGTGCTCCACCTTAATGCTTTGATCATTTGCCAGATCTGAAATTGTTTGAGCAACTTTAATAAGTTTGAAGTAACTTCTCGCTGAGATCTGATGTTTTTGAGTAGCCTGATGTAAAAGCTGTTGCGCTTGAGTAGTGAGTTGGCAGTAAGCATCCACCTCCTTGCTTGTTAGTTGGGCGTTGGTGTGGTGTGCAATGTGCTCATATCTGGAATGTTGAAGGACTCTAGCTTGTGAAACTCGTTGTCTAGATTGTGTTGCTTTGGCAGCGTCCCTGGAGCTCTTCGCCAACGTGCTCGATTTCTCTGATCTAACTGGAACAAATAAGTCTATCCTATCTTTTATTGGTCCAGATAGTTTTCCTTGATACGACGAAATACTGTATTCGCTGCATGTGCAGGCTTTTCTACTTGAGCCACGATACCCGCAAGGACATGGGTTGGTGGCAGCCAACAGACAGAATTGAGCTGGATAGGTAGCTGTGCCACTCGCTCTTGAGAGAGTAACAACACCCTCTTCGAGGGGTTGTCGCAATGCTTCAAGCGTAGCCTTGGGAAATTCAGCAATCTCATCTAAAAATAATACGCCATTATGGGCAAGTGAAATTTCACCGGGTGAGAGTTGGCTGCCCCCTCCTACTAGTCCCGCGACTGACGTGGTGTGATGTGGTGATCGAAACGGACGTTGTGTTATTAACTTTGAGTGGAGCCCTAATACCGAGTACAGTGGCGTCACTTCAAGTGATTCTTTTTCTGTGAGCGGCGGTAAGATTGAGGAAAAACACTTTGCGAGCAGGCTCTTCCCTACGCCAGGTGGACCAGTCATCAGAAGATTGTGACCCCCCGCAGCTGCTATCTCCAGAGCTCGTTTGGCAAATTCCTGGCCTCGCACATCATCTAGAGTGTGAGCGTGTTCCGCTTGTTGCACTACTTCGAAAGGAGTGGGTTTAAGCAATGGTAATGGAGAGTTTACACGAGTGTGATCAAGGTACTGCTGCAAGTGCTGTATGGGGTGTAGTGTGATCCCAGAAATGCTGCCAACCTCTCCTTGATTCTGGTGGGGAAAAAGCACCTTCTTGAATCCACGCTCTTTAGCTGCAAGTACTAGGGGCAATAATCCCTTTATTGGACGTAGGCTGCCATCGAGTGATAGTTCGCCGAGAAAGAGTGTGTCGTCGGTATCACAAGTTATTTCTCCATACAGCTTGAGAATGCCGATAGCTATGGCGAGTTCTACTGCGCTACTACTTTTTTTGACTTCAGCCGGTGCTAAATTGACGATCGTTCTTTTGCTGCGAATTCTGATGCCACAGTGTACTAAAGCCGAGGTGACGCGCTCTTTGGCTTCGTCAATAATCCGGGAGGGCAATCCGATCACGATGAGGATGGGCGTGCCTTGATTTGCGTCTACCTCGGCTTCAATAATAACAGGCCTCAATCCTTCTAGAGTAGCAGTGAATGTCTTGTGCACCATGTTATCGAACCAGTCCTATGTAGATAACGAAGTACGCTATCACCAAGAAAATGGCGAGAGTTATGTAGTGCGGCAATGGGTCTTCCATTGAGGTCCTTACAGTACTGGGTACTGATCAGGACTATATACAGCAAATCTTACATTTAGCTGTAGTGTGATGGACTAATTTGGCGTTAAGGGGTTGTCTCGGGCAAGTTTTAGAACTTGGAGATCTGTTCGACTAATCGATTGCAGTATCCCCACTCGTTGTCATACCAGCTAACTACTTTAACTAAGTTGCCTCCAATGACATTTGTCAGCGATAGATCTACGATTGACGATTCTCTGCGACCGACGATGTCTGAAGAAACGATTGGGTCAGAGGTAACGGCGAGGATTCCTTGCCAATGCTCTGACTTGCTAGCTTCAATGAATGCTTGATTAACCTCATCTACAGTGACATCTTGCTTTGTCACAAAGACCATGTCAGATAGTGAGCCCGTAGGTGTGGGAACACGCACTGCCATACCATCAAACAAGCCGCTGAGCTCGGGTATGATGTTGGTGGTAGCTTTAGCTGCTCCAGTGGTAGTGGGAATGATGTTCTCAGCCGCTGAGCGAGCTCTTCGAAGGTCTTTTTTGTGTGAGTTGTCTTGAGTATTTTGATCGTCAGTATACGAATGTATGGTGGTCAGCATGGCTTTCTCTACACTAAAGGTGCTGTGCATAATTTGAGCAACAGGTGCTACGCAGTTGGTAGTGCATGACTCATTTGTGCCGATGGAGCTCTCGTCAGCTGAAAGCGCTTTTACACCCAAGATTGAGTGACTGATGCCATCACCTTTGGCTGGAGCAGTGATAATGACTCGTTTGACTGAGTCTGAGAGGTGAGCAGAGGCTGACTCTTTGTCTTTAAAAATACCGGTTGCTTCAATGACAGTGGTGACTTGATATTCGTTCCATGGAATGTTGGCGGGGTTTCGTTGAGCTGTAACAGTGAAAGTGTGTTCTCCGCTCTCATCACTGAGAGTAATAGTTCCCAAGACAGGATTTTCGTCGCTAGCATCTTTTTTTGACTGCGCCCGCTTGACAGTTATGGTGCCAGGAAAAACTCCATAGTTACTATCGTACTTAATCAGATGTGCCCAGTCCTCGATATCCATAGATCCAGAAGTGTTGAGCACAGCTAGCGCAGCCTGGTCTCGGTAATGCTGCCACCAAACTCGTAGCGTTGTTCGGCCAATTCTGCCTGAACCGTTAATGCCAAAAATAGGATGTTGCATGCTCACCTTCTGTCTTAGTATTTAGGCCAGTTTTGTATCTACGTCGTTACTGATGAATGTGCCAATATCCTCACCTTGAATAGCTCTGTTTAGGTTTTTGCCTTCAAATAATTTGAATACCATGACTGGCATGTCATTTTCTTTCGACATTGCAAAAGCAGCAGTATCCATGACCACAATATTGTCATCTTCGATGGCATCTTTAAATGTGAGGGTGGCATAGCGTTTAGCATCTTTGTATTTCTCAGGATCCTTGTCATAGACACCGTTTACCTTGGTTGCTTTCATGAAGACGTCGCAGTGGAGTTCGAGAGCATGTAGTGAAGCACCAGTATCAGTTGTTACATACGGGACTCCTGTGCCTGCTCCCAAGATCACTACCCTACCCTTTTCCATGTGGCGGATAGCTCGGTTGCGGATGAAGCTTTCAGCAACGGCTGGCATCTGTAGCGCTGACTGGAGGCGACTTGGAACACCGACTTTTTCTAAAGCATCTTGTAAGGCTAGGCCGTTCATGACAGTAGCGAGCATACCCATGTAATCAGCCGTAGCCCGGTCAATACCATTCTTGGAGGCCGAAAGACCTCTGAAAATGTTGCCGCCACCTATTACGATGGTGATCTGGACACCTTGGTCATAGGCACTTTTAATAGTCTGGGCGACGGTTACAGCTGCCTGAGGATCTATGCCGTACTGGCGGTCTCCTATCAATGATTCGCCACCCACCTTAAGCATGATGCGTTTGAATCGTGTAGTAGCCATAAAGCCTTTCTGGATTGCTCTCTTTTGTTATATGGGTAGTGTAGCTCTGAGGCGAAGCCATTTCCAGCGCAGATTCTCTACTATTCTAAAAAGTGGGTAAAAACGGGCATCTTCTACAAGATCGTACGTCCCAATGCTTTCTACCAGAGTGCCGCCATATCCTTTTTTGAAGCGATGAAAACCAAACCAAGGATGATTTTTATCTGGTTTTGGTCCAAGTGAGCCCCAAAGATCAAATGAGGTGCAACCATTTTGTTTACCAAACTGAATCATCTCCCACATCATCAAGTTATTTGCCATGACATCACGATGGACTCGAAGTGAGGCGCCATAGGGATAGTAGAGTGTTTTATTGAACATAAACATAACCCATGTGGTTAGAACTTGACCTTGATATGAGGCGTGGAAAATTCTCAGCATGCCACTAGTGCCGAGGGTTTGCCACATTGTCCTGAAGTACTCGGGACCGTGAGCATAAAATCCTTGGCGCTTAGTCGTTTCTTCCAGAATTTTTAGATACTGCTCCATGCCGGCTTCACTAGTATCTTCATGAATGGTGACACCCTTTTTATGTGCCAAGTTGACGTTATAGCGAGTTTTGCTGTTAAGTTGACTAAAGAGTTCGTCTTCTGATTTGGTGAGATCGATCAAGAAGGTGTACTTGGTGAAAAGTGGTCGGCCAAATCTAGCATCGTTTTCTTGTAAGAAAGCAGCCACATCCTGATGGGCCGAAGGTGTACCAACTTGATTTGCCACATTGGGCTCGAGCTTAATAAATAATGCATTATGAGCTTTGGCGAGTTGATGTAGTGCTGCTAGCTGCTCTTCATCAGGCATGTAGCCTTTGGGCACATATCCTGCGGTCTTGCCTAGTACTGGAATTGGGTGAAAGGAAGCTTGGACTGCTTTGGTGAGTCTGCCTCCCTCAAAAATGCCGAGTCGCTCGACTTTAAGACCAGTCCTCTTTCTGAACTCTCCCCACTCCCAGGATTGTAGTGGGTGATGTACTACTTGATTGTATAAGTGCTTTTCTTCTTCTCTTAGCGGCCGAATCAACATGGCAGTATTATAAAGGGAGCCTGGCGTGAACTACAATGGTGTGAAGTGTTTTCTTGCAGCTAACTATCCAAGAAAGCTTCTATGTCGACGTCGCCACTGAGAATGCCATCAAGAACGTCATCGTCAACTACCACTCGTCGAGCCGCAGGTTTGGTGGTGGGTTTTTTTTGTTTGAATCGATGGTTGTAGCCCCAAGCTTGGTTATTTCGCTCATCGCTGGAGTATGGCGCTGACTGTATGGTAAGTATTTCCTCTGGAATATCATGTATAAATCTACTTCGTGTGGCATAGCTTTTCGATCCATACTGCCATCGCTGGCGAGCGTACGTAAGATAGAGATGTTGTTGGGCTCGAGTGATGCCTACGTAGCATAGCCGTCGTTCTTCTTCCAACTGGTCTTTATCAAGTAGCGATCGAGAGTGAGGGAGCAATCCTTCTTCCATGCCAACCATAAAGACGACGGGAAACTCCAGTCCTTTGGCTGAGTGCAGACTCATTAGAGTTAGAGCCTCTTGCTCATTTTGCTCTGGATCTACATCTGCGAAGTAGTTATCTTGTACTAGCGCCACGTTCTCCAAAAACTGACTGAGTTCTTGGAATTGACCTGCAACGCTGAGGAGCTCCTCTATGTTTTCAAGCCGAGCAATATCTTCAGGATCTTGGTCGTTGAGAAGATCGGTGTATTTGGTTGCGGCTATGATCTCTTGTAAGCTGGTTTTTGGATCTAGCTCAGTTCTCATTTCCACAGGGTGACTTTCCAACCATTTTTCAAAGGCGGCAAACCTTCGTTTGCCTATTTTTATACAGCGTGCTTTGCTGATGTCATCAGAGGGGTTTATGCATACTTTTAAGTAACTAAGCAAGTCTTTAATTTCTTTGCGTTCATAAAATTTAAATCCACCGATCAGTCGATATGGCACGCCATGTCTAACACACGCTTCTTCAAAGGAGCGAGACTGAGCATTGGTGCGATACAGTACTGCGGCATCACCGAAGCCAAACCCCGACATTGATCGAATTGTCTCGACGACCTTGTTAGCTTCGTCGTCACCACTTTTCGTCTCGATGCAGACTACGTTGGCATGGTGTGGCGTCTCGGTCCAGAGTTCAAGCACTGGGTGGGCGTCTGTCTGAGAGATGACGCCCGCGGCAGCATCTAAAATAGATTGTGTCGAGCGATAGTTTCTCTCGAGCCTATACTCGGTAATTGTGGGAAAATCTTGTTTGAGCTTGAGCATGTTCTTGTAGTTAGCTCCACGCCAGGCATAAATGCTTTGAGCAAAGTCGCCGACGACAAAAAGGTTATTTTGGGGACGAGCGAATAATCTAGTCAGCTCGTATTGAGCTTTATTGGTGTCTTGATATTCATCTATGAGGACGTGTTGAATCTGTGTTTGATAGTGATTAAGTAGTGCTTTATCTGATTTGAGCAGCTTAATAGTTAGTAAAAGTAAATCGTCGAAATCAACGGCTTGATTATCGCGTAGGCCAGTCTCGTAGAGCGTATACACTTTGGCAGTGAACTCTTGAAAGTGACCAGATGCCAAAGCTTG
>CAZTEB010000005.1:4079-34225 GCA_964612735.1 uncultured Pseudomonadales bacterium | reverse complement strand
CTCACCTCTGATGTAGGTGACGCAATCAGGAAGTGTCGCATAGCGGTC
This sequence comes from uncultured Pseudomonadales bacterium, assembly GCA_964612735.1. Taxonomy (GTDB): domain Bacteria; phylum Patescibacteriota; class Microgenomatia; order UBA1400; family PJMF01; genus CAZTEB01. Next base: position 34,177 of record CAZTEB010000005.1, on the reverse strand, counting down.
AATTGCACCGGTCTTGAAAACCGGAGGCTTACGCCTACGTGGGTTCGAATCCCACCACTTCCGCCCTATGAAAAAAATCTACCTCGTCCGTCACGGAGAAAGCCTTGGCAACCAACAACGAATCCACCAAGGTGGCGACTCACCACTATCTGAGATTGGTGAAAGCCAAGCAAAACTAGTCGCCCATCGTTTCAAAAATATCCAGTTCGAAGCTCTACTTTGTAGTCCTTATAAGCGAGCTCAACAAACGGCTCAAGCAATCTCCAAAGCAACTGGTCACGAGATCGAAACCATCAATGATCTCCATGAATACGACTGGCCATCAGAGATCTTGGGCACTAGCTTCGATGACACTAAGGCAAAAGCTGTCAGAGAAAAGCTGGCAAAGCGGTCAGAGGATCAAGATTGGAAGTACTCAGATGAAGAAAGTTTTTCAGAGCTCAAAACTAGAATGCTTGGCATATATGAAACGCTCAAAAGTAGACCAGAAAAAAATATTGTAGTGGTTTTTCATGGCTTTGTACTAAACCTGCTGCTCGGCATCATGATGATTGGAGAAGACATCACTTTTGATCAAGCAGTCAAACTATTCAGTTCCATCGCTTTTTCTAACACAGGCATCACCGTCTTAAGTCAAAAAACTGATCGGTTCTCCAAGCAAGATGAGTGGAAAATCAGCACCATCAATGATGATGCCCACTTGGGCTAGATGACGTCCGTCACCACTTCCTCCCCAAGCCTGATTTGTGTATAGTGAACTAGACGCAGCCCCAGCTGTGCTTGCTTTACTATGAACACTGCCTCACCCACCCAAGCCACATTCGGTCAGACAATTGATCAATCAGTTCCGGCTACTTCCAGTCCTGCACCAGAGCTAAATCACTCCCAACCCCCACAACAACGGCCAGCTCAACCACCACAGCAAAAGGCTGATAGTGGCGCTCAACAACCACACTCAGCTTGGCAAGAATCAGAGCTCATTCCTGGTCAATTTAAACCCGTCCCAGAAGAAGTTATCTTAGAGTGGCAAGCTGCTAGTCGCCCGTTTAAGAAACGCAATCGCCAATTCTTCAGCACGGTGGCGATTATCACACTACTCATTTCCCTAATCTTGTTCTTTGCAGGTCAGTTTTTACCTATCGCAGTCGTTATCTCAGTCGCGTTCTTGGCCTACGTACTCTCGAGTGTGCCGCCTGACAACGTCACTAATAAACTGACCACGTACGGCATTCGTCATGACGAAAATCTGTACTACTGGGAGGAGATGGGGCGATTTTGGTTTGATGAGCGACACGGTGAAGACGTACTTCATATCGAGATTGCGCGGTTTCCCGGTAGATTGACGCTCCTGCTTGGCAAGCAAAGCAAAGATCAGATGACACAGATGCTCTCCGAAGTACTACTCAACGAAAAACCAAAAGACACCTTTTACGACAAAACTGCCAGTTGGCTTCAAGAAAAAATCCCCCTTGATACTGCGTAGACATTTACTTATCTGGCACTCCAGGCTAAAATAGACCTCTGGCGCAGTTTGTGAGCGCCCATCAAGCACCCGTAGCTCAGTTGGATAGAGCATCTGTTTGCGGAACAGAAGGTCGTGCGTTCGAATCGCGCCGGGTGCACATCATTCCTCACAGAAACACAAAGCTCACTCAAATACCTCAATCAACGCAACTCTGTTGCATAATACTAGATTCTAGCGTATAGTATGGGACAGTACTCATAGCTCAGGATAGCGATGGACATTTCTGTACTACCACTCTTTGGACTAGTGTTTGTAGGCAGTCTGGCTTCATTGGTAGGCAGCGTGCTGTTAGCAGCCACCTCATCTTTCAGCGCAAAATTAGCAGTTCGGCTGACGGCATTTGCCTCAGGCGTCATGATCGCCACCTCACTCCTTCACTTACTACCAGAATCACTACATGAACTATCTGGAGCATCGGTCGGCATGACGCTTCTGGGTGCAATCGTATTTTTCTTTATCTTAGAAAAGTTTATCTGGCACCACCATCACCATGAGCATGAAGATCATCATCAGGAAAAACTCACTCGCACTACTGGTTACTTGATCACAGTCGGAGATAGTGTTCACAACTTTATCGACGGCGTGCTGATCGCAAGCGTATTCTTAGTTCAACCCGAGCTCGGTCTTTTAACTGCCCTCGCCATCGCCGCTCATGAAATCCCCCAGGAAATTGCTGACTTCAGCGTGATGGTTGCCGCGGGTTTTTCTAAGCGAAAAGCTTTACTTTTTAACGTAGGGTCAGCTCTCGCTGCATTCCTAGGAGCTGGTGTCACCGTCGTGTTCTCAGACCAACTACTACCAGTCCTCCCGTACTTAGTGACGTTTGCGGCAGGCACTTTTCTCTACATCGCTTTATCAGACTTGATTCCAGAGCTTCATACTTCAGAACACGGTGTGATTCAAAAGGTTCAGCACATCGTGCTATTTCTAGCGGGAATCGCTGTCATCGCAGGAGGACTACAGCTTACGTCAGCTCAAGAAGCCGCAACTCATCGAGCATTAGAAGCTGGCTACGATCACGAGCACCATGATGAACTAGAGCATGCAGATGAAGATGATGATGCGCACATGGAAATGGAGTATCTTCTTGAAGAGCACGACCAGGAACTCCATCATCACGAAGACGACCACAGTGAGTAACGAACACTTTCTACGACACCATAACCATACTGATTTTCTGTCTGGATAGTGCGGTATAATTCCCAGTGCAACGAGGTGGGATGCCGGAGTGGTCAAACGGGACGGTCTCGAAAACCGTAGTTCTTCAGAGCTTCGTGGGTTCGAATCCCACTCCCACCGCAACAATCGAAAAGTTCTGATAGACCCGTCTCGTACCACTGAATAGTTTGATGTGGCTTGCTAAATTTCCTTGAGTTCAATATATTTCAGTTTAACAGCCGTGTAAGCATGAAATACCTCGCTATTTGACTTCAACAACTGTCATCATTCCCGCTTCTGCATGCTCTAAAATGTGACAATGATTTGCCCATGTTCCTTTATCCAAAGGAAGCAATACAATATCTACAGTTTCTCTCGGGTGTAAAAGCACTGTATCACGCCAGTAGGGTTCATCAACTGGTTGCCCATTTCTGGCAATAACTTGGAAGAACTGACCGTGCAAATGCATGGGGTGCAACCGAGCAGATTTATTTGTAAAACGAATCTTCTGAATTTCGTTGTGTTTCAGCGTGATTGGATTTACATTCGGATAGGCCTGTCCATTGATGGTCCACTCTATACCCATCATCCCCATGCCAGAAGTTCTGCGTGCATTTAGAACATATTCAGCATTAGGTTTGAGTTTATTAGCCTCTGACCAATCAGGAAACGAGCTATCAACAGGCAAATCACCACTGAAAGTTGTGGTCGTTAAATCACCTATAGTTATATTGAATAAACTATTTCTATTTCGGGTAAAAGTATCATATACAGTAAATGATGATTGAGCCATGGAATCTGGAATCTGTAAAACAACATCAACTCTATTGCCTGGGGCAAGTTCAAAACCCTGTGCTGGAAAAACCTCACCCACCTTCATACCATCTACAGCAATTACTTGAGCATTATTAGCTAACCCACCAAAATCCAGACGATACACTCTACCATTTGAAGTATTAACAAACCTAAGTCTGTTACTCGCACCTGCTGAAAAAGAAGCCTGCTTGTTTGTTGAACCATTGACCGTAATAGCATTGCCCCACCTACCATCATGAGCTAAATCATGGTTTGTAACGAAGCGTGGGTCTATTTGGCCATTCTGTTGCAATCGCCAATCATCAACCACAAACACTGTGTCTGAATCAAACTGAGGCTCACTAGGGTCTTCAACAATCAAAGTTCCATATAAACCCTTTTCCACTTGCTCTGCTCCTCTAACATGAGGATGAAACCAGAATGTTCCTGCATCTTTCGGTACAAATGAGTACGTAAATGAATCACCTGGTTGTATTGGGTCCTGAGTGATGTCTGGCACACCATCCATTTCATTTGGTACTCGTACCCCATGCCAATGGATAGTAGTAGGTTGCGGAAGATTGTTTATAAAGTTAACCGTAACTCTTTGACCTAATTTCACTCTTATCTCTGGTCCAGGAACTTGACCATTGTACGACCAAACTTGTGTCTCAACTCCTTCAAATAAACTAATAGTGGACTCATCTGCCACTAAATCAAAAACAACTTCTTCACCAGATTCTTCAATTTCTTCTGAGTAAGAAGCAAAACTTTGTTTTAACTGCGGCTTCATCTGATTGTTTGTTATCGATTCAGTAAGATTAGGTAAAGACAAAGATGGTTTGGTGATTACTACTACAAATCCCAGTATGAAAGATGCGAGAATCATCAGTGGAACATAGTGCTGAATAGTATGTTTTGAGATCATTCAATAATTTGGATTGTCCCAACCATGCCTTGTTCGCGATGGCTGCCAACACTACAGTAAAATTCATAAGTTTGGCCAATATGCTCTGGGTTAACAGTAAAGGTAAGGACTTCATTTTCACCTACCTTAAGATGTTCACTGTGAACATCTAGCTCATCGATAACAAGATCATGGTAGCCTTCTTCATTAGTTAAATTAATCACAACTTCCTCACCAGCCTTCACAACGAGGTTAGTCTCAGAAAAAGAATGGTTGTCCATGACAATGTCATATTCTTGAGCTGATTCAACTAAATTAGCTGAGTCTTGGTTTGCTGACTCAGTCACAGGTGGAGTTGTAGGCTGTGCTTCACTACCATTCTGTTGGTCTTGATTACTTGCCCCCGTACACGCAGAAAGCACAACTGCTGATACGAATAAGATACCTACTAAACTCAATTTTTTCATGATAACTCCTTTACTGTATAGTCTAGATTTTCAATAATTGACCTCAATTTTTCTCTAGAAACCTTAGTCTCATCAAACTCAACTGTCGTTGCTGCTTTTGCATATGATGTAGATGCAGAGATAACGCCTTCGGTATCCTCCAACTCTCCGTCAATATTCATACTACAGCTCGTACAGTGCATACCATCAATTTTGAATATGGCTGTTTCTCCTTTTGGTTTCTGTTTGAAAACGTTGAGCATAGATTGTTCCTTTCTAAATAACTTCCATCACTCCTGTATACATACCCATAGAACAGGTGTAGGTGTATTTACCTGGTTTTGTTGGAGTAAATGTAAAGGTTTGGGTATCAGTTGCTTCTAAGAAAGTGTTAATCCCAAACTCTCTCATGACAAATGCCAATGCACATGAGTATGTTTCGTTACTCTGCAGTGTTAGCTGAACGGGTACACCAGCTTGTACTTGTACATAGTTCGGCGAGTATCCTTGATTAAAAACACCAATAGCAACTTGTTGCATGCCGTTTACTACCGTTGCAGAAGATGCAGATGACCTCTCAAAACGCTCATCTGAAAAGAAATAGGTAATTGGACTTACTAGCTTGTTGACTGTAATTGGTGCATTCATCACAATTAGCACGCCATTAAAGCTATAGATTGCCATTGCCACCAAAGCATAGGCTGCAAACTTAGTAAATTTGCTATACCAGCCTTCACTCAGTTTGGCTGTAGCCACACCTAGTGCAGCAAACAATGGAGTAGTTCCTAGTACAAAGGAAAACATAATTAAAGCCCCATAAACAGGATTGCCTGAGTTTATAGCTAATACTTCCATAGCTTGTGTAACTCCACAGGGAATGAAAATAGTCATAAAACCAAGAACTGCTGGAGCAAATAGAGCCTTACTCTTGCTTGAATTTCTAACCATTCTTTGAATGAACTTAGGTGGTTGAAACACGACAAATCTAAAGATTGGGTGCACGTCTAAAAGGTTCATGGCCGTTGCAAACATAAATAGAGCAGTAAATGTTTGGAATGCTAGTCTAACTCCTAAACTGAGTGTTATTGCAGAACCTAGTAAACCAAGCAAAAAGCCGAGCATTATATGCGAAACCAACTTAGCAACCAAGAACATAGTCACAGGCAACCAATCAAGCTGATCAAATGAATCTAAGCTAAATTTGTTTTTTTGTAGTGACTGTAGGTATTTCTGCTTTCTTTTTTTCTTTTTAGCTTCTTTATCACCTATAACCTCATCATGTTCCTGGTCTTTTTGGTTTGCTATCACACTAGCAAGTAGCCCTCCCTGCATTGCAAGACAGGATAAACCGCCTGTAGTTAAACCCGTGAGAAAAATGACAAAAAGATTCATAGTATGTATTCCTTATGATAATTTTGCTGACCTTAATCTGAGAGCGTTAGTAACAACACTGACACTGGAGAAAGCCATTGCAGCACCAGCCATGATTGGACTTAAAATGATGCCAATAAACGGATATAAAACACCCATAGCAACAGGAATAAGCACTACATTGTAAGCAAATGCCCAAAACAGATTTTGCTTGATATTAGTCATAGTCTTTTTAGACAAATCTAGAGCGGTAGGCACTAACCCTATGTCACTTCTCAGCAGAGTTACTCCCGCTGACTCAATCGCTACATCAGTACCTCCACCCATGGCAATACTGACATCAGCTGCAGCTAGAGCTGGAGCATCATTAATGCCATCACCAACCATTGCCACAACACCATGGTTTTTTCTAAGCTCATGAATTAACTGCTCTTTATCAGCAGGCAACACCTCTGAGCGAACTTCTTTGATGCCTAGCTGCTTCGCAATAGCCTCAGCAGTTTGTTTATTATCTCCTGTAACCATGACAGGGGTGATACTCATTTTTTGCAAGGTAGAGACAACTGATTTTGAAGACTCTTTAACGCCATCTGCAATACCATAGACAGCTGCGTGTGTACTGTTTATTGCTACATGTGCAACTGACTGAGCCTGTTTTTGCCAACCAGACGCTGTGGATTCTAGAGATGGGTCAATAGCAATTTTCTGTGAGTTTAGAAAACTGAGCGTGCCAATTAATACTGTGTCTTTACCAACAGTAGCAGAAACACCTTTACCAGCATGGTCCTTAAATTGGGTTGCACCCATTACCTTTTGCTTATTTGTAGAAACAAAGGAAACTAACGCTTGAGCTAAAGGATGGTGTGAAAGTGACTCAACAGCTAAGACTGCAGCATCAACATCTTTTTTGCTAAAACCATCTACATACTCACTTTGTTGTACTTCTGGTTTCCCGTTTGTGAGCGTACCTGTTTTATCGAAAGCAATCGCTTTGACTTTTCCAGCAATTTCTAGTGCCTGAGCATCTTTAATCAAGATGCCTGACTGAGCACCTCTACCAATACCAACCATAAGTGAGGTTGGCGTAGCTAATCCTAGAGCACAGGGGCATGCAATAATCAATACATTTATCATGCTAACCAAAGACGTCAGTAATTTTGGTTCTGGTCCAAAAAACCACCAAGTAGCAAAGGTAATAAGTGAGAGCATAATCACTGCAGGAACGAAATAAGAAGCAATAGTATCTACTAATGCTTGGATTGGAGGTCTTGAACCTTGGGCTTGTTGAACAAGTTTGATGATAGTGGCAAGCATAGTATCACTACCCACTTTGGTAGCTTCAACTTGAATTGAGCCTGACTGGTTAATAGTAGAACCGATGACACTGTCACCATTTTCTTTAGTTATTGGCAAGCTTTCACCAGTGACCATAGACTCATCTATAGACGACTCACCTTCAATTACTTTCCCATCGACAGGAACTTTTTCACCAGGTTTAACCAAGAGGACATCGCCGACTTTCACCTCTTCCAAAGGAACCTCAACCCACTGTCCATCTTTTTTCACCCGAGCAGATGTAGCCTGTAACCCAAGCAGTTCCTTGATAGCAGATGACGTTTTTGCCTTAGCACGAATTTCTAAAAACTTTCCTAATAAAATGAAGGTAATAATTGCTGCTGATGCCTCAAAATACACATGCGTTGCGACTCCTTGGCTGGTCAGCAAGTCTTGAAAGAGAACAACAAAAGCTGAGAAAAAATAGGCAGCAGAAGTTCCCATAGCTACTAGGGTATCCATATTTGCTGAGAAATTTTTTAATCCTGACCAAGCACCTTGATAAAAACGTTTTCCAGCCCAAAACTGAACAGGAGTGGCAAGAAGCCAAAGTAGCCAAGGATTATGAAGCCACATTGGTAGCCCAGGAATCATGCTCGCCATCAATATACCTGACAAGATTCCACTTACAACTAACTTTTGTTTCAGGTCAGCAATTTCAGCGGTTCTATTTTTTTCAGCGATATCAGCATCGGCATCAACATCAATGTGAGCCATATATCCAACATCAGACACAGCTTTAGCAATATCATTTTTCTTTACCTTTGACTCATCAAAATTAACAGTCGCTTGCTCATTGGCATAGTTGACTGTTGCTTCTGCAATGCCATCGGTTTTTCTAAGCTTACGCTGGATATTGCTGGCACAGCTAGCACAGTGCATGCCTGAGACGTGAAATGAAATTGATTGGCTTTTAGACATACTTGGCAGGCTCCTTTTTGAATTTTGTTAAGCATCCACTGGCACAGAAGTAGTAGTCTTGTCTTTTATGTACTAGGTGGAAGCCAGCGGTTTTGGGCGAAACTCTCATATGACATACAGGATCTTGAACTAACGGCACTAACTCCTGCATTTTGAGAGTGAACTCATCAGCTAATTCTGTATCTTTGTGTTGCTCAATCAATACTTTACGAAGCAAGTCGGAGGCTTTGATAATGTTCTTATCGCTCAACTTATAAAAAACTTGTTTACCATCACGGCGAGTAACAACAACTCCTGCATCTCGCAGAACCATCAAATGTTGGCTGATATTTGCTTGAGGCAAATCAAGCATAGTATGAATATCAGAAACAGGTAATTCTTGACTACGAAGTAAGTGGATAATCTCTAATCGGCGAGGATGTGCAAGTGACTTTAGTAGGTCAGCATGTAGTTTGAATATCTGTGAATACATATTCGTATATTAGAATATGTATTGTGGGTTTGTCAATATCAATCACAAATCAGATATTTGTAATGCTTTTAACCTAATAAAGAATCACTATTCGAAATTCTCCAACCCATTGCTTCCTTGCTGACCCAATATTTATAAGCAAGTTCATCAATTTTGACACCATAACCTTTCAAATCTTCCTTCAGCCACTTAAAAGGCATTAGCAACTCAGCTGCAAAAATATTAGCTTCAACTTCCACAGGATCTCTTGAGCTATAACTAAAAATGTCACTTTTTACTGAATGACCTAAAACAAGATGGCCAACTTCGTGAGCTATTGAGAATCTCTTTCTTACAGTTGGGTGCCGATCATTGTATTCAATGATTTTGTCTTCAAGGTCGATAAAAGCAGAAATCTTGTTTGACTCCAAAAAATCTGTTAAGCCCTTATCAACAAAGATATCTAAATGTTTGATGATGTGAGAAATTTTAACAGGTGGAGATGATAAGCCACATTCATCAAGCAACCTTGTGACCTTAGCTCTAATTTGGTTTCTAGTTACCCTTTTGTGTTTGCCGTTCATATTTCAATAGCTGAATGTACCTTTTCACGTCATCAATCTGCTTCGCATTAAGTTTCTCAGATCTTAAAGCTATGTCCAAATTTTCTTTCGGAACCTCAATGTCTAGTAGTGTAGCAACTGGAATCTCAAATGCTTCAGCAATTTTTTTTAGTCTATCTAAATCAGGATTCCTGTCGCCTGATTCATAGAGACTTATTGTTGCAGCTTTAACTCCAACCTTTGTAGCCAATTCGTCTTGAGTCATACCAATTTGCTCACGCTTATCTTTGATAAATTGGCTAATACTAGAGTAAGTTGTATCATTGCTCATATGTTTATATTGTGTCATATGAGTTTACTATTTGCAAAGTCTAAATTATATGTTAAGCTACTTTACAGTTAGCAAACATTACAAAAGGAACATCATGGCAAACTACCACGTAACCCCAAATAAAGATGGCACTTGGAACGCTCGTAGAGCAGGTGCAAACAAAGCTAGTAGCATTCACTCAACTCAAAGGGAGGCTGAACTGCAAGCAAAAACTTACTCAGGTAATTCCGGCGGTGGTGAAGTCAGAATCCACGGTAGAGATGGTGCAATACGAGACAGCGACACTGTTAAACCAGGTAACGATCCCTACCCACCAAGAGATAGGAAGCACTAATGTCTCTACCAGATGAAGCAATACAAGAGTTCAAAGAAATAGCCAAAAAAGAATACGGCAAGGTCCTCACGGATGCAGAAGCGCGTGAGCAAGGAGAAAACTTAGTGGGCTTAGTCAAACTTTTAATGGAACAGGCTCAGATTGATTTTCGGAGAAAAAAGAAACTCAAAGATCACCCCAAAGGCTTTCACCTCGGTGAACATGAGGGTGTCTACAACTGCCTAATTTGTCACAAGAGTATTTCAGGCACAGAGACATGGTGGGATGAAAATGGGCAGAGGTGTATGGACTGCCAATGGAATATCGAACAGGGAGTAATACCAGCATCTGCTTGTCACTGGAAAAATACTATCTCTAGCTGGAAGTTAAAGGATGAGTATGGTTTACACCCATCAACAGCACGAAAATTAGTTAGAAAAGGTAAACTTAAGGCAAGAGATTTGAAAACAAAAGCAGGAGCTAAATACCACACTGTTTACCTTGTGGATGAAAATATTAAGTATTTGAAGCAAATAAAAAAGTCAGGGAGTTAAAACCCTATATTGTGTGACTTTATGATTCAGGAGTGGTATGAGTGTATCAACAAAATTTAAACAATTCTGTAATGACATAAGGATTGATTCGGAAGTAGTTAAAGATATTTCTTATAGGTACGGCAGAATTACAAAACAGCTTAATATTGATTTTTGGAATAGTGATTCTAAAACAAGTCATAGCCTTTACGTGGGCTCATATGGTAGAGATACCGATATTCACATCAGCGACATCGACATACTTATGCAGTTGCCCTGGGGAGAATATGAAAAGTACGACAATCATTTGGGAAATGGACAATCAGCTCTTTTACAAGCTGTCAGAGATTCACTAAAAAAAACTTACTCTACAAGCCACATTAAAGGAGATGGACAAGTTGTTCAAATTAACTTTGAAGATGGGGTTAGTTTTGAAATAGTGCCTGGTTTTCTCTATCAAAGCGGCAGGTATGCTTATCCCGATACACATGATGGAGGTAGCTGGAAAAAAACAGACCCCAAACCAGAAATCGAAGCTATTAGAGAAGCAAATAATAAATACAGTGGTAATTTAAAAAATTTATGTAGGATGGTGAGATGCTGGAAAGATAAATGGAACGTACCTATTGGTGGCTTACTGATCGATACTTTGGCACATAATTTTTTATTAGACTGGGAAAACAACGATAAATCATATGTTTACTATGATTACATGACAAGAGATTTTTTTAAGTTTCTTAAAAATCAAAATGAAGATCAGAATTATTGGTTAGCACCAGGAAGCAGTCAGTACGTTTGGAGAAAAGGAAGCTTCGATTATAAAGCATTAAGGTGTTACAACATTTCACTTGAGGCTATAGAATATGAAGAAAAAGACAGGCCATATTCAGCTAACAGTAAGTGGCAGGAAATATATGGTTCAAAATTTAAAGGTTAACGATATGGATTTACAAAATTTAGCCATAGTTAGGCAGACATTTGCGAACACAGTATTCACTCACAAAGTTCATGAAGTAGCATCTGAAAAGCAAACACAAAATTCATACTACGTTAAAATTGTTAACATAGCACTAGTTTCAGTTGTTTTAGTTTTACTTTTAGTGCAAACAGCTCAACCAGACAAAATTTGGTTATCATACTTAGGAGCGGGGCTAAGTGTGGCAGAGATTATCTTCTTAATCATACAACTTTCTTTTAGCTATGAGGATAAAATGGTGCTGCATAAAAACTCTGCACTAAAATATATGGGTTTAAGAGACAAATATAGATCATTGATAACAGACATAATGAACCAAGCTATTCCCAAAAAAGCTATTATCGAAAAGAGAGACTCATTACAACGGGAGTACCAAGTAATAAGTGATTTATCTCCACAAACAGGGCCCAGTGAATACCAAGAGGCTCAGAGGAGGCTTAATAAAAGAGGAAGTATTAGCGGTGAAGAATTTACTTGGTCAGATGAAGAAATTGATCAATTCTTGCCTGAAGAACTTCGGCTTAATACTAGTAACTAGCCAAGTTTGTGGCTAAAATAGGATCATAGTTGGTCATGAAGTAGGTTCTAACTTCATACCACCAGGACCGCAATGCGGCTTCAACAACAACAATCACCACTATGAAACCTTTTGAAAAACATAGTTTTATTGAGAGTGACAAACATGCGCTGATCGGCTCTTTCATTGAAGAATCCTCGATACGGCACGATTCAAATGCTGAAATAGTTTTTGGAAAACTTGAACCCGGATTTCGTGCTGCACCACATATTCACACTAAAACAAAAACTGTCGTAATCGTTCTTAAGGGAGGTATGACTTTTTCTATTGATGGAGAAACTGTTGAAGTTAAAGAAGGCGAATATATTGTTTTCGATAAGGGCTTAGTAGAAGAAGTGATCTCTGTTGAACCGAACACTCAGAATTTTACAATCCATGCTCCGAGTGTTTTGGGTGGAGATAAGAAAGAACTGTAAAGCACGCTGATTCTAAGCTCTCATACCTCGCTATTTCCTCATGCGCTTTACTTGAAAAATCTATATAGTAGTACTGTGCAAAAAAGAAACATCGCCCTCATCGCTGGTTGGAGTTACGTCGTTATTTTCTTCGCTGCTATATTTGCCAACTTCTTTGCCCTAGAGTCTCTTGCCACACATCCCATCGAAACACTTGAAGGAAGCCAGCTAGTGGTGCGACTAGGAATCATGGCTTTTCTAGTGACCGCGGTTTTTGATGTGATAGTCGCTTGGGCGCTACAAATATTGGGATCTAAAAATCAACTGTCGCTGCTAAGTACCCTTTTTAGGGTCTTGCATGCAGGCATCATGGCTGTAGCCGTTTTTGCTTTGGTTGAAGCACTGCCGCTCACTGATGCTCAGCAAATACTGGGACTCGTGGACAGATTTAACATCATTTGGTTACTAGGGCTATTTTTCTTTGGCTTTCACTTAATTCTCCTGGCTAGGATCATCACTATGCCCAAATGGATAGCTACTGCGATTACTCTAGCTGGTATCGCCTACATCGTTGACACCAGTGCCCACTTCGTCTTACCAAATTACGACGCCTATGCTGATGTATTTTTGGCAATGGTAGCAGTGCCGAGCATCTTAGGTGAGATGACATTCGCGATTTGGTTGCTAGCGAAAGGTGAAAAGAAGTAGCTTTCCACATCTTGTGATGCAGCGCTTAACCCACCCCAATCTCCACCACCTCGTACTCTACTTCACCCTTTGGCGACTTGACCACAAACTTCTCTCCAACTTTTTTGCCTAGGGCAGCCGCACCAATCGGACTGTCATCGGAAATTTTGCACTCTGAGGGATTTGACTCGTGTTTACTGACCAACATAAAGGTGAGTTGCTTGTCAGCCTGTTGAATCGTAAAGGTGCAACCAAATTCGACCTGATCATAGTGTTCTTTTGATTCCTCAATCACACCATTGGCGATAAGTCGATTAAGTTTGCCTAGCTCACGCCGAGTGTTACCTAATTCGAACTTGGCATACTTGTACGCTCCGTTCTCTGATAAGTCACCCATTTCTCTGGCCATCTTCAGCCTCACCAACACTTCCTCCTGCAGACGATACAGTTCTCGCCGCCGTGCCTTCATTTCTAAGAAGGTCTGTTTGGTGAAGCGAATGGGTTGGCCTTGCGTTGTCATGGTTAGAGGGTAGTATATACTGCACCGCACTATGTCAGAAAGATACGACCCACGAGAACTCCACTCGTGGCAGTGGCCTGAGGGCGCAAGTGCGCCTTTTGAAGTATCCCCACTAAAAATAGTAAAAGGCAATCCTCGTGACTACTATTACTGGCACTGGGATGCTGAAGAAGATGAACCCTCTAGGATAAGTGATTTGCTCGAAAAAGAAGCTTACTTCTATCTTCAAGCTTGGGTAGAACGACCTTCAGTACCTAAAGATTTTTCACCTGAGAATCTCTTAGAGGTCAACAAACGCTACAGCATTGCAGAACTCATAGGTTCAGGCGCGTCATGCGATGTCTTTTTTGGTTGGGATCACAACCTGGGAATAGTGATAGCACTTAAGATGGTGAACTCCAAGCGAACACGAGGGCAGATGACTGATTGGGATGCCATCCAAATGCAGGAAGCGATCGTGTTAGCAGGATTCGTAAACACCAAGGGAATACCAAAGGTTTACGACCTGGTCGTATACCAAGAGAGCTCAGGCAATGAGTCTTACTGCTTAATCATGGAATACATAGACGGAGAAGATCTCTATGTAAAACCTCTCACCACACTTACTGAGCTCATCGCGTTTGTGACTCAAGCTACAACTATCATGTCACAGCTTCATGCACACGATGTAGACCATGGTGATCTTAAACCCCATCAATTTATTTTGACAAAGAATGGGCATGTATATTTAGTTGATCTCAATGTATCTACCAAGGTATTTGAGACAAAGCATAGGCGACCAGGCGCTTTGTATGCAACTCCAGCATATACACCACCATGGCTTTACCTTAATGACAATAGATATAGACTTCAGTCAGATACCTTCACTTATGCGCTGGTGTGTTTTGAATTGATAACAGGAGTGCTTGCTTGCGACCTACCCGAATTACAAATCACGGCACAAGGAACCTCAAATCGTATGCAGCGCTGGACTGGCATGCACACCATGCATCATGTGTATCTAGATTTGCGACTAGAAAGACTAGGAGTGCCCGCTCAAGCCAGGGAAGAGATTAAACAGCTCTTTATAAAAGCGTTAAATGATAATCCCGAAAGTAATTTTGAAAACATTGGGGAGTTTGGAGAGCAGCTAGCAGTTCAACTTCATACTGGACTGTAGCCTTTCGTCTCTGGTTTCTGTGCCACTGCAACACAAGGCTTTCCCTTGCTTTTTCTCGAGATCTAGCCTAAAATGGTCCCTTGTTCAACACCATATAAAATATTATAGGATAATTACCAGTGCAGCAGTCAAACATCCGCAACATCGCCATCATCGCCCACGTCGACCACGGTAAGACTACCTTGGTGGATGCTATGCTCAAGCAGACTCAAACCTTTGCGGCTCACCAAAAGGAACTCGAGCAAACCACCATCCTCGACTCCAATGACTTAGAGCGTGAGCGCGGCGTGACTATTTTGTCAAAAAACACCGCCGTCTTTTGGCACGACTACAAGATAAATATTTTAGACACCCCGGGTCACGCTGACTTCTCTGGTGAAGTAGAGCGCGTGCTGAACATGGCAGACGGCTGTGTCTTGCTGGTTGATGCCAGCGAAGGCGTGCTATCTCAAACTCGCTTCGTACTACGACTGGCTCTTCAACTTGGACTCAAGCCGCTGGTAGTTATCAACAAAGTGGACAGAAAAAATCAGCGACTCGCCGCCGTAGAGCAAGAAATTGGCGACTTATTCTTAGAACTAGCTAGTGACGAGTCGCAGCTTGATTTCCCAATACTGTATGCCAGGGGCATCGACGGCATCGTAGGAACAGCTGTTGCTGAGAATCCCGATCACTCCATGGATATCACTGATAGCACAGACTTAGCACCATTATTCGAGAACATCATCAAAACCGTCCCAGCTCCGACTGGAGATGCTAGTAAGCCGCTTCAGCTTCAGGTAAATTCGCTCGACTTTGATTCCCATATCGGTAAGATCATCGTCGGTCGTATTTTTCAAGGAACTATTTCCAAAGGCCAGCGCGTCCAACTCGTCAGCGCAGACTCAGACGCCAAAGTTGTTGAAGGCAACGTAGAGCATCTCTTCACCCACCATGGCCTTGAGAGACAACCAGTTGCGACTGCCAGCGCCGGCGACATCATCGCCATTAGTGGCTTCGCTAAACCTCAAATTGGTCAGACTATCTGTGAACTAGGAAAGTCAGCTCCACTGCCATCGCTTTCGATTAGTGAACCAACTGTGAAGATGAAGCTCTCTGTGAACTCTTCACCCTTTGCTGGCCGTGACGCTACTTACTCCACTTCACGCCAACTTCGTGACAGATTGAATAAAGAGTTAGAAACCAATGTAGGCCTGCGAATGCAACCTGCAGAATCTGGTGAGAGCGTCACCATCGTCGGCCGTGGTGAGCTGCACATTTCTATCCTGATAGAAACCATGCGCCGCGAAGGCTATGAGTTTTCGGTCTCACGACCTGAAGTGGTAATCAAAGAAATAGATGGCCAACAGCACGAGCCTTGGGAGTCAGTCACCATAGAAGTTCCTCAGGACTACACCGGCACTATCACCACCAGCATGGCTCAACGCAAAGGCCACCTGCAAAACATGATAACGACTACGGATGGCGTCCGCTTTGAGTACGAGATGGCGACAGCTAACTTGATTGGTTACCGCCATGAGCTCCTGACTGCTACTTCAGGTGCAGCCATCATCAATACCTTGTTCTTAGAGTACCGACCACTTTCAGATCATGCACAACAGCAACGAGGTGGTGCCATCATCGCTCACGAGACTGGTACAGCTACTACCTATGCCTTAGACAAAGCCCAACAGCGCGCCAAAATGCTAGTCGATCCTGGTGAGGAAATCTATGCCGGCCAAGTAGTAGGTATCAACACTCGCTCCGAAGACATGGTGGTCAATGTAGCCAAGGGCAAGAAGCTTACCAATATGCGAGCTGCAGCAGCTGACACCACCATTGTGCTGGCACCTGCTTGGAAGCCATCGCTCGAAGAGTTCTTGGTGATCATTGCTGAAGATGAAATGCTTGAAGTCACTCCTGAGTTCCTGCGACTTCGCAAGGCGGATATCACTAAAGCGTTGAAGCGGTAGTGGTATACTCGACTCATGAATATCACCAACTTGCTTACAAACATTAAAAAAGAAGAAGAGAGAAATGACACCTTTCTTCATCTAACGGCTAACGAGCCCCTGATGTTTGACACTGCTCGCTCTTTTATGGATTCTCGTCTAGCAGATAGATACTTTATCGGACCAGGTACAGACGAAAAAGTTGACTTAGGTCCATTCACAGCCCTAGGTTTTCCTGGGATTCATGAACTAGTAACTACAGCTGAAGAAGCTACCAAGAAAATTCTTGGTGCCTCACATGTTAGTCTTAGTTGTCTTTCGGGTGTCCACGCTATGATGTGTGCCATCCTGTCCACCACAGAACCAGGTGATGCCGTAATGACGGTGCATCATGATCATGGAGGACACTTTGCTACCAAGGGCATACTGGATAGGGTTGGTCGCAAGCACGTGTTTGCCTCATATAACTTTGACTCACTATCATTTGATGTGGAGCGGCTCAGTACTGATTTCAAAAAATCAAATGCAAAAGCTTTTTATATGGACGTTTCGTATTATATTAACCCACACAACCTCATGGAAATACGCCAAGCACTTGGTGACGAAGCCATTATCATCTATGACGCCAGCCACACCATGGGTCTGATTCTTGGTCAAGAATTTCAGTCACCGTTCTCTGAAGGGGCTGATGTCATCTGCGCAAACACTCACAAGACACTTCCCGGTCCTCAAAAAGGCATGATTGCATTCAAGGATGACAAGCTTGGGAGTGCGGCGATGAAGGTTATTGATGGTTGCCTGTATTCTAGCCCCCATGCTCATCACGTAATTGCCTTGGCTGTCACTCTTCTAGAAATGGCTGAGTTCGGTGAAGCCTACGCTGGGCAAATAATTGCCAACTCCAATACCCTGGGAGAAGAACTGGAGAGACTAGGCTATTCTGTGAGAAAAGCAAATACGGGAAGGTTATCGGAAAACCATCAAGTTCATTTATTCACTGATAAAGTTGGCAACTACAAGCAGCTGTATGATCAACTGTTCGACAACAATATTACGGTTAATTTTGACAATCCACTTGAAGGTGGCATGTTTGTTAGATTGGGAACGCAAGAAATTACACGGCGGGGGATGAAAGAGGCAGAAGTTAAAAAAGTAGCAGAGTACATTGATCAGAGTTTTAAAGGAACATCAGTGAGAGCCGAAGTGCTCGAGCTCGTGCGCGCATTCCAAACCGCCCACTACTCATTTGACACTCAAGGTGCCTAGCAAAGATCTTGCTAGCTTCGCTCCTCCAACCACACCTTCAACTTCTCCAAAGCCCGACCCCGCATCGAGACAGCCGTTTTCTCTTCCATCGTCATCTGCGCAAAGGTCTTGTCACCACCTTTGGGAATGAAAACAGTATCCCAGCCAAAGCCATTGTCACCACGAGGAGCATCCGCAATACTACCAGCCACTTCACCGACAAACGTCATCAATTCTTCACCATCAAAGTAACCAAACACCGTAGTCGCCACGGCCGAGCGATCTTGAAACTCACTCAACATCCGACACAAGCCATCCGTGTGTACTGTCTTTAAAAACCACTTGATCAATGGTCCCGGCAAACCATTCCAAGCAGTAATAGCCAATCCCGTGTCTTCTACCAAGACCGGCTTGTGGAGCTGGGCATAGGCTTCTTTAGCTTTGAGGGCTGCGATTTCTGAGACGCTGATAGACTGAACCTCGGTGGTATCAGCTTCGACTCGCTCAACCACATCTCCCAAGAACGCTTGAACTTCTTTAAACTTTCCTTCGTTGCCTGTTACAAAATATACTTTTTGCATTGGAGGTAGTCTACCAAATCTAGGTATACTAGGGGTATGCAACTTACTCAATACGCGCTTTTATATGTAATTACCACTGGGGTCTTTTTTGGCATAGACGTAATTTGGTTAGGCTTCATCGCCCGCAAACTGTATAACAACTATCTCGGTCATCTCTTGGCAACTACTGTAGTTTGGCCAGCTGCCTTGCTTTTCTACGCACTGTATATAGTAGGGATTCTGTTCTTTGCGCTAGTGCCCGCACTACGTGAGGCCTCACCACAGCGAGCTCTAATAAACGGAGCACTCTTTGGCTTCCTCACCTACATGACCTACGATCTGACTAACTGGGCTACTTTGAAGGACTGGCCGTGGCAGATAGTGGTAATCGATGTAGCTTGGGGAACGGCGCTAACTGCGGTGGTAGCGGGAATCAGTTTTATGATTGCTTCAAAAGTGATCTGAAAAATAATTTTAGTGACTCCACTTTACTCGTCTTCGCAGTCTCGGTAGCCACATACACTCCGATCAATGCCAAAGCAGCTCCTACTGCCATACCAAACGTCAATCTATCTCCCAAAAACAACCATGCTAATACAAAGGTGGTTGGTGGTTGGATGTAACCCATCAATGAAGCAGTGCTAGCCGAGCTGTGACTGATCGCCCACTGGTACAAAAAGTATGTCACCACTGTCACAAATAACGCCATGTAGAGATGAAGTGCTAAAAACTCTGGTCGTAGAGCTGAGGCAATATTCACCCCCTCTATGCCTATCATTAGTGGCGCCAACACCACTGTGGCTACCATGAACGAAAAGATCATGATAAATCGTGACGTATAACCTTTATGAGCACTTAGATATCGAGAGCCAATCGTATATCCTGCCCACGTGTTAACGGCAGTGAAAATAATCAGATTTCCCAACCAATTGCCAAACAGCTCTTGGTTTTGCCGCAGTGCAGGCAGCACTATCACCATCAACGCACCAACCAAACCAATCCCAACTCCCACACTTTTTCTAAGCGATGGATATTCCTTAAGGAGTGGCATTGCATAGAGAGTAACTAGCAATGGAGTAGTTGCATACAAAATTGAAGAAGCGTTAGGCACAGTTAGCCTCAAACCAAAAAGAAAGATTGTCACGTTTGCTGTAGCCAACAAACTAATTCCAATCAGCTGCCAAGTAATCGGAGGATTCTTCTTTAACTCACCAAAGAAGAACGGCAACATCACTACGAGTGCGAAAAAATATCTGTAAAACGCCACGGTCAATGGAGGTAATTCTTTGAGCAATATCTTATTAACGACTGGCGAGGAACTCCACAACGTCGCTGCTGCAACGAGCGAGAGAAAGATGACTGTTTTACTTGGTTTCATCACCATCTATTCTACCCTAGTTTCTCCAAACAACTCGCTGGGTAACTCAAACTCTTTGATCAACTGCTGGTTTTGCTGGGCGTCTTTCACAAAAATAATACTGTACGCATCTACAAACACCGGCACCCACAGCGGATCATGAAGACGCTTGATTAAAAATGGCTGAGCCCACGGAGTCAGATCGTGACGATAAAAGTAAATAGCATTAAAATCATGCTGCTCCAAAAGTTGTTGCCATCGTTCTTCGTCTTCTTGTGCTGCAATGTACTCATCACTGAAAAAGTCAGCTGGATAGGATTCGGGCCGATTATCTACGAATACCTTTTGGTCAGGATAGAGATGATAAATCAGGTATCCCCCTATATCGTAGTTGTTAAAGATGAGACCTTGAATGCTGTGGTCTTTGAAAAAGTCCGCAGAAGCACTTGAACTAGGAAGTAGGCCCAAACCAAACCTCGAACCCAAAGGCCACCACATGCCACTCAGACCAGCAAGAGCAACACCACCAAATCCAAGCACGCCTAGTACTGCAGCTCCAACGTCTGATCGAAGTACTACGTGTAGTTGTTGATAATAGCGATCAAAAAATCTCTTTAGGTGCACGGCAAAAATCGGCAACACTATCACGCCGAAAAATGGTAGCGCGCGATTGATCATCAAAGTCATCACTCCAAAAGTGACTAAATAGACGACCACACTGATTTCACCTTTCCAGTTCTTATACTTAGTAGTACCGATCTGTAGCAAAGTACTCAAGCCAACCAACAGTAACCCATACCAATACACCGGCTGACCTAGCCTCTGGATTACAAACCACAGGCTTTGATTCTCAAGAATCTCATAACCATAGTTTTCAAAAATACGAAGTGGCTGCAGCGCTCCCCAGATGCCAGCAGGATGAATACAACAAGCTGCCGAAACGACTGCCAACAAGACAGAAGCTCGAACTAATGACTGACGCCGCTCACTTAACCAGTGTGTAAAAAAAGTCTCCAACCACCACGCTCCCACTACAAATGGACCAAAGATAAAAAAGAGATGAGTGTTCACCCACAAAATCTGAAAACCAACTATGGCCGTAGTCAGCTGTGTGAAAGAAATGTGTTTGCTAGCATAGCGATCTAGCAGCCATATAAATAAGCTAACGCCGAGCAAACTAACTAACTCCGGCCTCGGCTCAATCCTAGTAGTAATCAACGGCAGTAGTACTACTCCAGCCAGTACTGCATACTTCCAGTTTGTTTTTCTGCGAGCCAAGTCTAGGCACAAAGCCATGGTAGTCACACCAAGTACTGCGGCAAATACCGTAATTCCTATGAAGCCAGCAAGCTGATGGATCAGATACACTAGTACGCCAAACAACCAGTGATGATTAACGCTAGGAAAATCAGGATGTGTGTAAGAGTAATAATTAGTCGAGAGCACCTGCTTTGTCTCTAAGATGACGCGGCCGTTAGTGATGTGTCGGCCAAGGTCTGAGGTGTTGAAATTGAGTTGTTGAAAGTAGAAAAGTGAGGTGAAGAGCAGAAAGCCGATCACTGCTATTTTTGAAGCATAGCGCTGAAAAACTAAAAACAAACCTGTTGACATTAGTACCTCATCAGCATCACAGCTGTCTGCCACCAGCTCCAACTTGCTGCCAAAGCAAGCAATAACAACGTGGAAAATCTCCATGCTTTTTTCGACCATATGCTCGCTAAGGTTGCGAATAATCCTACCGCCAGCCACGGCAGTGTACCCATAAACATCCTTGAACCATACGGGCCGCCTACGATTTCTGGTCCCCAGCTGGCGATCACATAGAGCTCAAGCAAGAAGTATGACAGGCCAGCCATAGCTAGCGTTCGCAGTAGTGATTCATTCTTTTGAAGTGCTGTTTTTACCAATCCATACAGAGCAAGTAGAAGCGCAGGTGCAAAGTACAACAATCCATTTCCCTGCGAGAACAACACACGAATAATGTCAGGTTGTCCCCAATTTAGCATTTGACCACGCAAGGTATAGGGGCTCCCAAACTGACCGTAGAGATAGTAGGTAGTAGCTACCTGAATACTGAAGATAGAGATAACTCCGATACTAAACAAAACTAACTGCTTTAGCTCATAAGCCGATCGCTGCTGCAATGCTCTAAACAGTATTACTAACCCAATCGGCAACACCAACAATATGTCTTGATTGCGCACTAATCCCAACCATCCCAACGCCACCCCCAAACACAACCACAATGCCAAGCGCTGATGAGTAGTACTGACCAATAGTCGAGTGCTCAACCACAGTGCCAGTGATGACAACAGTAACGACGCCGAGTGCGAGTTAAAAGGATCGAGCGCCGTGTAGAAAAAAACTGGTGTAGCTACCAATAACGTAGTGACAGTCAACCACCTTGCTTGAGAGTTTTGTGCAAGCACATCACCATTTCGTTTACCAAGAGTAAGCAGTGACCTATACACTAGCCACAAGCCCGCTACGCTCATCAACACAGTACTCACACCAACAGTCACCTGAGTCAGTAGTGAATAACCATCGGTTGGTAGAGTAGCGCCAGCGACGTTTGCCACTTGGGTTAAAGCTCGCCCCACTAAGAACCCAGGCAGCCACAGCAGTGGCGCGCCTGGGGAAAAGACGTTCTCGGTTCTACTGGTCTGTTCGATAATCACTTGGCCATTGGGGAAGCCAAACTCAGGATGCTGTGACTCATTGTAAAAATCAATGTCGCCATCCATCACCAACGACCGAGTGTAAGCGTAGTAGTAATGGGTATCACCCCAGATAGCGGTACCAACTCGCATCACACCTGCTAAGTAGAGTATCGAGCTGAGAATAAAGAGAGCCATGAATACAAGTCCCGCTCGTCGTTTCACCAAGCCCCAGAGTGTCCCGATCATCACTGCCCCATCACTTACCAGTTGCAGCGTCGGCAACCATCTCCAACCATTTGGCACGAAGCGTTTATTTTTCACGACAGCCCAACCTGCGTACAAGCTACTAGTACTAATCACAAAGCTCAGCGCTAGCCAGACATTTACTAGAAACAAAACTCCAGTTGTTACAACGCCAATCACATATCTCAAGAAAAGCAGTAGGACCTTGGGGCGAAATAGACCTGCTTGAGCATCACCACGAGCAAAACGCAGCAGCATCCAAAAGAAAGAAAGTAGATCACTCGGCGGTCGCCACCAAACTACAGCCTGTCGTGCAAACACTATCGTTTCCCCACCAGCCTTGAGCTCTCGAGCAAGTGCATAATCTTCATTATCTGATAATGACTCGTCGAAACTGTCGTACTTCTCCCACACCAATCGATGGAGCATCATTGAACGAGTAGCCGGCAAAAATGACTCCGGATCGACTCGATCTGGCATCACTAAGGCATACGGCACTACAGCTTGTTGAAAAGATGTGACAGCCTCACCCTGATAGTAACCAGCGATCACTTGAGCTTCTGGATTGGCATTGGCAGTCGCCTCGAGTTCGTGCAGCCAGTTAGTATCTAACACGCAGCCGGCATCAGTAACTGCCAACCAATCGTAGCTAGCTAGCTCTATAGCGTGATTACGACCCACACTACGATTGCCGTGCTGTTGGGCGACTTGAATTGAGAGCGTTTTTGAAGTTTTTTGCCGCTGCCACTTTTGCTGCCAGGCTTGTAACTGCTCCCAAGTCCCATCACTAGAACCACCGTCTACGATCACCACTTCATCGGGTCTTCGCCGCTGTTCTTCAACGCTCACCAACAAAGCCTCCAGCGAATCTGCTTCGTTTAGCACCGTGATGATGAGAGAAATGTTCATAGCTGCATTTTTGATATACCCAAGACATTACTTTGTAATGCGCTAGAATAGTCTGATATATAGTACACCAAAACCATGATAAAGCTTATAAAATCAACCTTCTATAAGGAAGCTCAATCAAAGCGAGCGCTATCAGCCATGATAGCCAAGACTCCAATACTAAGCTTCAATGACCACTGTCGCTCGTTTGAAACTGAGTTCAGCCAGTGGCAAGGGCGAGGTCATAGCATCTTTGTAAACAGCGGAAGTTCGGCCAACCTGGCACTTATTCAAGCCCTATTGAATATGGGCAAGCTACAACCAGGTGATGAGGTTGGCTTTTCGGCACTGACATGGTCGACTAACGTAATGCCACTTTTAGAGCTTGGTCTACGTCCCATACCAGTTGATGTCGAGTTAGACACGCTCAATGTCTCAAGTGATACGCTACGAACCAAGCTGGAACAAACTCCACTCAAGGCCCTGTTTATTACGCACTTACTCGGCTTCTGCGACGATCTCGAGGAGATCGTACAGCTATGTAAAGATCGCAATATTATTCTCATCGAGGACTCGTGTGAGTCACTAGGCAGTGTCTACAATCAGAAGAAACTTGGCAACTTTGGCCTAGCAAGCACCTTCTCTTTTTATGTAGGTCATCACTTATCAACCATCGAGGGTGGTATGGTCTGCACTGATGACGAGGAATTAGCCAACATGCTGCGCGTCGTTCGCGCCCATGGCTGGGATAGGAACATAGCTACGATAGATCAAAAGAAGATTCGCTCTCTTCACAAGGTCAACTCAGGATTTTACTCACGCTACACCTTTTACGACTTAGGCTATAATCTGCGGCCAACAGAAATCGCAGGATTTCTCGGTACACAACAACTTTCGTATGCTGACGAAATAGTAGAAAAAAGACAGCAGAATTTTTTCACACTTGCAGAAAAGTTATATGCCGATGATAGGTATTACCCAATGCGTTTTGATCACTTAGACACTATCTCAAACTTTGCATTCCCACTCGTCTGCAAGACTCCAGAGATACGATCAAAGCTAGTAGCTGCTTGTAAAAGCAAGGTTGAGATAAGACCAATCGTTGGTGGCAACATTGCACAGCAGCCTTTTTTCACCAAACACACTGAGTTAGATGCCGAACTAAGAGCTTGTCCAAATGCTGAGCTCATTCATGATCAAGGCCTCTACTTTGCAAACAACCCCGAGCTTACCAAAGCAGAACTGCAACAACTGACTACAACCTTCTCCATAAAATAGCGTCTGGAAGAGACGCAGTCTTCGGCTACAATAAACCACACCATGAAGCGCGCCAAAGGTAATACGCACATTTTTACGCTACTTGATACCCCTGCTATGGGGGGTGCTGAGTGGTATCTTTTGTCGTTAATCGAGTATGCCATAGAACTAGGCTACAGCTTAACGGTCGCAACTAATAATGATCATGTGGCACATATCTACTCAGAATACTTCAAAGACCGTGGGATCACTTCCGTCTCTCTGATCAAAGCACCCTATCGGCTTGACTTTATCGGCAACTACAAAGGACTGATAAAGTATTTTTTTGCAGCGCCACCCGCATTGCTTTGGTGCTATCAAACACTACAAAAACTTCAAAACAACTACGAACAAGTCATCTGTCTCTTTCCAGGTTTTAGCGACAGACTAACATTCTCACCACTGGTTACTGCGCTCACCACACCACTAATCTGGATCGAGATTGGGCCCCTAGAACCAACCTTCAAGAAAAACTGGGGTTTTCCAAAATTGATGTATTCTCTGACAAAAAACCTACCAAGCCACTTTATCTCAACATCAAAATGGACCATTCAGAGTATGCACAAAAATGCAAGCATTGCCAAGAAGAATATAACGCTGGTGTATCCCAGCACTCAAACATTTTCGAAATCTGAGCTAGACTCACTGCGAAAAGCTGGTCGAAAATGGAAACAAAAAAACTCTTTGGAATCGCACAAGATCATTACGTATGTGGGAAGACTGGCGAGTGAAAATGAAGTAGAGCTGGTGATTGAAGCTTATGCCACATTGATAAAAACTAATCCTACTGTGAGTAAAAAATGGAAATTGGTAGTAATTGGAGATGGACCATCGAAAGCACTTCTGATGGACAAAGCAGCTGAGTTGCAGGTTAATGATCATACACACTTTACTGGCTTTATAACTCAGGAACGTAAACAGAGCATTGTAGCTGCGAGTGATATTTTTACCTTCACCCGAGCTTGGGAGCTCGATGGTTTTGGGATGACGACTATTGAAGCGATGGCACTGGGTGTACCCGTGATCACTACAGACTTTGGTCCTCAACGAGAGATCGTGAATCATAGGAAAAATGGCTTACTATTCAAACCACATTCTGCTGAAAGTTTAGCCAAGCAGCTGGAAGTGATGATGCGGGATTTGAAGCTGAGGAAGAGGTTGGGAAGTGCTGGAAAGAAGTTCGTACAGAAAACATTTAACAGAGACACCGTGCTAAAACCACTTGCAGAGGTACTTCAGTCGTACTCAAAGTAAAGCGAGACGCTCACGCTAGACTAAGAGCTACACAGTAGTTCCATTTTTAGGTCCTTGATAAAGTTTGTAGCTTGAGCTTTATTAACATTCTCTAAATTAGGATATGGGGACTGCCTTCTGTTCATTTGGTTGGGATCAAGCAACACTACATCCAACTGCTGTGTGGAGCACTCCCTTCTAATGTGAAAATTGTCCTGTCCCAAAAGGTGTCCCGCTTGTGCTGCTTGAACGGCCACCTCCTCCACAGCTACAGCCAGAAAAGCAATATCATCTGAGCTTAAGTTCATTCTCTTGAGATCCTTATTTTGTTCCCTAGTCATCGAAGCACTTTTACCCCACACCAAGTATCTGTTGCCGTACGTTAGGTTCGTCATCAACAAGTAATGAAATAGCCTGTGACTACTATCCTCTAGTGAAAAGAACCGCGTGGTTGGCGGCACAGGAAGCCCACTTTCCCTCATTTGTCCAGAGACAAGCGCAGCTTCTATACAGGGCTTAAGTGAAAGATAGCGTTTTAAGATAAAGACGACTTTCTTTGAGATGGCATCACAATCTGATGCCTCGCACCTACGGTAGATCTCAAAAAGCCCCGAATACTTACATCCTTCTCGACCACCCAACTCTAGAAGTAGTACATTCAAAAGATTCGCCTGAGTCGAGCACACAGTAATCTCAGAGATGTCAGTCGTTGGAAACCAAGTGCTCAGCTCGGTACTTACTCGATGAAGCTGGAGTCGCTCAGTACTCATAGCACGAAGATACCATACAAACACCAAAAAGCTACCGCAACTACCCTAGCAGCCCCTCATACACCCCGACCACCTCTTCCCAACTGTTCTCTTTGGCAAATCTTTGGGCTCTAGTTGAGAGTTTTTGATACTTCGCTGGTGTACTCAAAAATGCTAGTAGTTCTTCTTTTATTCGAGCAATATCACTGGACATGAGCAGCAATTCAGCACCCGAAAACGTCTCTAGATATCGCTGTTTTAAGTAGTGGGAGTAGAGTGCCACCACCGGCTTACCGTGAGCAAACGCGTTCAGAATTGAGAGATACGAAGCTGCAAAAACAACATCAGCTTTGGCTAGGTGTGTATCAACGTTTTCAACCATTCCCACAACCTCACCATAGTGCTGACAGCGCTTGCGCCAACTACCATCACCCACCCAAGTCACGCTAACTTTGCCACCATCTGCGAGTAATTGATCAAGCAAAACACAGTACGCTTCGATGTCATTTTCTGGCTCAAGCCGACCCACGAACACAACAGAAATCTCTTTTTTTGATTTTGCTTTTGAGTCTAACTTTTTCGAGGATACCGATGTGGGCAGACGAATACCGCCTTCAATTACTGCCGTCGGCCTATCCCAATAGAACTCCTGAATCCAAGCGCCAACATGTACAGCAGCCGTAGACAGTTGGGCTGCTACCCAACGCTGCAACTTATTCCTATATGGAACTGGGTAGACACCCTC
Source organism: uncultured Pseudomonadales bacterium (assembly GCA_964612735.1). Taxonomy (GTDB): domain Bacteria; phylum Patescibacteriota; class Microgenomatia; order UBA1400; family PJMF01; genus CAZTEB01. The sequence continues at coordinate 6,307 of CAZTEB010000005.1, read as the reverse complement.
CCACCCGTGAAAAATTGTGATTACTCTTCTAACAACCAATGGATAGACTGGCAAAATGCTCCAAAAAATATCATGAATAAAGACTACGTCAGCCCACTGAAACTGGGCTCGATGCCGCCACATGTACTTCCAAACAGCTAGCTTCGAACTCACCTTCGGCATCACCAATACGTCGACCTGGTGATCTTTTTGCTGAAGTTGAACTACTTCGCTAACGTGCGTCTCAACACCGCCGCGATCAGGAATATACGAAGGCGTAATATGGAGTAGTTTCATGATTTCCGAGCGATCACTTGAATATCTGCCGCCCCAAACAGCTTGGCGCTCACTCGATCAAACCAATGGAAGATCGGCACCAGCGGTCCCTTGATGCCCCTAACTAAAAACCCCAGCGAGGTAGTGAATAGCAGATTCCGAAGTGGTCCCTCGACGCTCCTCAGCTTCACCACTTCTAAACCAACCTGTTCAATCAATTGAATCACCTCTTCTTCTGTGTATCTGCGCAGGTGACCCACTTCTTTATCAAATTCTTCATAAAAAGATAGTTGATGTAGCACATTATCTCGTGATGGCGTAGTCAGTAGTAGTACTCCACCTGGCTTAAGATGGCTAGCTAGCTGCTTCATAAACGCGACATCATTAGGGATGTGCTCAATCACTTCGCTACACACTACTAGGTCGTATTTCTTTGCACCTCGCTTGAGCTCAACCTCTTCAAACGTCGCCGCATCATCAAGACCACTGAGCTCTGCTGCCTTCTGAGCAATTCTGATAGCCCGAGCAGAGATATCGATACCACGCACCAGTGCTCCATGCTTCGCTAGATATAGCGGCAGTGTACCCACCCCACACCCCACATCGAGCACGCGCAAATTGCTCAACTTGGGTACAGCTAAATGTAAGTATTCCAAGATATACCAATAGGTACAGTTGGTGCGAGAGATCACACCGGCGTACTCATCATTCTGGCGATGATAACGATCGTAAAAGGTACGGACAGGATTCATATGCAGCGAGCATACCGGAAAAAGTGGTTGGTGGCTAGCCTGGTAGCGGCAGGGCTTGGAATTGCTGTTACCTTGGCACCTCCATCAGCTCAAGCACAAGAAGTATCCTCGCCGAAACTACAAACTGGCCAGATACTATTTAAAGATGATTTTGAACATGGCTTAGATAAGTGGCAACAAGTTCGTGAAGGTGGTACTCCCTGGGAAATCATCGAGGGCGCAGCAACAGTCACCGTCGACCGTCGCTCGCACGTAACTGAACTGGTGCCTAAAGATGACTACTGGGATCCTAGCTGGGGTAATATCGAGTATGCATTTGAGTTCACGCCACTTCAAGGTTTTGATAGAAATATTTCATTTGGGTTTGAAGATCTGCTGAATTGGTACGAGCTTCATTTCTTAGGCACCACCGGCTTCAATTTAGTTAGAGTCAAAGATGGCGCCACACCTTTTAACATTTTTGCTTCGGCTGAGTTGGCAAATAACCATACCTATCATATCAAGATTCGGCTCTACCAAGGCTGGATTCAGATCATGATTGACGATGAAGAACTGATCACTAAGCAAGACTGGACCTGGGACGGCAACGTAGGAAAGATCGGACTGAAAGCTGGCGCGGGCAGCATTTTTCCGACCCAAGTTCGCTATGACAACGTCGTTGTTCGCGAGTTGCTTCCAGAAGAAGACCAAGCTGAACCTGTCACCGGGATCGGTGTCCCAATTTATACACAGACTGATCCCAGTTGGGCAGAGCACGAATATGACACAGCCCGTCTTTGGTCCCATCATCCAACCATGTCTCGGTGGGGCTGTCTGACTACTTCGATGGCAATGGTCATGAACTACTATGGCATGACAGAATTTCCCGACGGCACGCCGCTGACTCCAGATACCCTCAATACTTGGCTGATCAATCAACCAGACGGCTATGTAGGCGATGGGTTATTTAACTGGATAGCAGCTACTCGACTGACTCAACAACTTAGCGAAGCATTTACTACACCTAAGCTGGAGTACTCATACCAATCAACTCAAACCAGCTTGAACGACCAAACTGCCGACGAGGTTACACAACGCAATGCAGCACTTGCCACCACTCGTGCCGAACTCGCTCAACTCCAACCAACCATTCTACAAATACCCGGTCACTTCTTGGTGGCAGCGGGCTTAACTGATCAAGATGATGATGTCTTGATCAACGACCCAGCCTATGACTACAGC
>CAZTEB010000005.1:0-4069 GCA_964612735.1 uncultured Pseudomonadales bacterium | reverse complement strand
GCTGACACCAAGCTTTACAGACCTAAGCTACCTAATGTTTGTTCACGATCCTGAGCTGCAGATAAAAGTGGTTAGTCAAGATGGCCAAGCACTTGAAGTGATTCAACAGCACGACTACTTACTCGACCCGGTTGAGAATTCTGGCGAAGCTTCCCCAAGACAAGTAATCAGCCTGTTGCCCAAACCAACAACAGGTTCGTATACCATTGCTGTCTCTCAAGAACAGTTGGGTTCATATGACCTAACTGTCTACACCTACGACCAAGAAGCGAATGTCACCATCTTTAGTGAATCAGGATATACTGATGAAGCTGGTGATGCGTTTACGCTTGAGTACTCCAAAGATGGCCCCAGCACATTACGAGCCGAGTATTCTTGGGAGAATTTGAGCCAAGATCTAGAACAGCTGTATCTAATAGATCAGATTCAAGTACTGCACGTAGTACACGTGCTGAGGTATCAAATAGAGCACATACAAAAAGTTATCGACACTGGTGATCTAGAAGAAGTTCAAAATGAAATACGCGAGCTACGAGAGCTGATACATGACTTTGAGCCCTGGATTCAGACTCAGGCAAGGGAATACTTGGAGGTGAAGATTGCGATATTGGAAGAAGGTTATGAAGCAATTTAGAATAGAATTAGCCGAAAAACAAGCATTCATGTTTGCAGAAAAACTGACAGACTTTGCTAATTTGGTTTTAATCGCTGTCACATTTAATCAATTCCTAGATGTTAATCCTCATTCGTTACTGGCCTTACTAGCTGGTATCATAGTAACAGTCATACTTTACTCTGCGAGTTATAAAATAGTAGAAGGTTTTTAGTGTCAAATCAGGTAGTGATCATATTAATTGGTTGGGGAATTCCTGCGCTACTTGCTTTGGTGGTGTTCGGGATGCTCAGTAAACCAAAATTTCCCAAAAAAACTAATGGTTCTTCTACAGGTCAAAAAACCTTCAAAAAATAACCCTTAGTTGCTCCATTCAGGTACAATATCCAGATGAAATCATCATTCTGGAATCAGCTATCACTGCCGATCATCGGTCTATCGCCGATGGATGGAGTAACTGATCATCCGTTTCGTCACATTCATAAAAAGTACGGCAAACCAGCTGTGATGTACACCGAGTTCACCAGCGTCGAAGGTGTCTGTCACGGTGCGCTGCGACTGCTGGAAGACTTCTTGTTTGACGAGACCCAACGCCCAATCGTAGCTCAGATCTACGGCACGACTCCTAGCTCATTTCGCCAAACTGCTACTGTTCTGTGCGAGCTTGGCTTCGATGGCATCGACATCAACATGGGCTGTCCAGCTAAAAACGTAGCACATCGAGGTGCGGGCGCTGCTTTGATAGCTACCCCAGATCTTGCTCAAGAAATCGTCAAAGAAACTAAAGCGGGCGTTCAAGACTACCTCAATGGTAAACGAGCTAGAGACTGCGTAGACATCATCGAGTCTATTTGGCGCGAAGTCGAAGAGCGACACAGCCAGTTACCCTTAGAATATCAGCAGCCTCATCATGTGCCCGTCAGCGTTAAAACCAGAGTCGGCTTTCAGGAACCCGTCATCAGTGACTGGGTGCAGACATTGCTCGAAGTTGAACCAGCTGTAATAGCAGTCCATGGCCGAACGCTCAAGCAGCAGTACGGTGGTCAAGCCAACTGGGACTTGATAGCTGAGGGCGCCAAACATACACGGGAAACTGACACGCTCTACTTCGGCAACGGCGATGTGGGAAACTACGAACAAGCACTGGAGAAAGTGATGACGTACGGTGTTGATGGCGTACTACTGGGTAGAGCAGCCTTTGGCAATCCATTAGTATTTCTTCCAGAAGATGAGCAGCCCGACCTCAACATATTTGAAGTAGCTCTAGAACATGCTCGGCTGTACGAACAAACATACAGTCATAAAGAAAAATACTCATTCCTGCCGATGCGAAAACATTTAGGCTGGTACGTTAAAGCTATCCCCAACGCCACCGAGATAAGAGTCAAGATCTTCCAAAGTGAAAGCGCTGATCAGGTTGAGGAGCTGTTTGGGGAGTATGAGTTGGTGTAGAGATCTACCTCGCACCCAAATTTTCAAAAAATCTCAGCAAGTATCCATCAGGATCCTGAACTAAAAACTGACGATTGCCGACCTGCGCGTCATCCTTTCTATACCACCTTTCCTCAACCTCAAGAAAAAGGCCTATGTCTGCTTGCTGAAGTCTCCGTAGTATAGGGTCGATTGCCTCAACTTCAATTTGAAAATTTACTCCCCTACCCAGTGGGTACTCAAAATTAGCAGTTTTCCAGGTCCTAGACTTACCTATCTGATCTATCATTATCTGGGCTGATCCTAAAATTAAAAACGCGAAGCCTTCTTCTTCTCGCTGATACGCCACTTCGAAACCAATGATGTCAACATAGAAGTGCAGACTTTGTTCAAAGTCAGTAATTGATACTTCTGGGACAAGTGCGTTTGAAACTACAGGCATAAACACATTATAACTTACTTGATGCCCCTCAAAACCAAACTCATCCTCCTCTTCACCATCGGCTTCTTACTGTATCTACCGTCCTTTGGCAACCAATTTGTCTGGGACGACGAGCAGTTTATCTATAACAACCACTACGTTCTCACTTTTGACGTCCCCAACATCTTCAGCCAAAACACCATTGCTGGGGCAGGGGAGATCAGTAACTACTATCGCCCACTGACCACGCTCAGCTTCGCCATCGACCACGCTATCTGGGGGCTCAACCCAATTGGCTTTCATCTGACTAACACGGTGCTGCACGCAGCAGCTGGCTGCTTACTGTTTGGCATACTGCGGTTACTTAAGCTCGATCCCAAACATCCAACTCAGTGGTACCTCCAACCAAGCTTCTTAATCTCGCTACTCTTCATCATCCACCCCATCCAAACAGAAGCAGTAGTCTACGCCAACTCTCGTGGTGACTCACTAGCGACGTTTTGGCTGTTCAGTGGTTTAGCCTGCTTCGTGTATGCTCTGACCCGTGGATCATTGCGGTGGCGTTGGAAAAAACTGGACATCGCCCTGAGCACATCACAGCTGTTGTTACTATCGGTGATCACATACATCGCTGCAGTATTTTCAAAAGAAATTGCTATCACTGGAGTGGGATTATATGGACTAATTTGGCTGCAACAGTATGTGGCAACAAGAAAAACTCAAGTTTTTAACGTAACAAGCATGTTTAACCATTTGGTTACATATTATGATCAAACCTTCGCCATACTAACTCTTGTCACTTCTGCCGCTGGATATCTGTGGCTACGCTCAACTGTTTTGAACTTTAACAATAGCTTCAACTTTCAAGGACACGAAGCCGCATATGCATCGAGCTTACTCACTCGGCTCCTCACCTTTAGCAACATTTTCTGGACATATCTCAAGCTACTCGTCATTCCCTACCCACTCCATATGGAGCGCAACAGCGAGATCATTACTGACGCAGCAAATCCTTGGACCATCTCGTTAGTTTTGCTACTAACAGCACTTGCTGTAGTTGCTTGGTATGAGTGGCGACGAACCAAACACATTTGGATTGCCTTTGGCAGCCTGTGGTTCGTGGGAATGCTGGTGCCGGTTTCTGGCATTGTGCCGATCAATGGTCTGATATATGAGCATTGGCTGTACGTGCCGATGGTGGGCTTTTGGATTGTGATTGTGAGGGCGTGCCAGCTGGGTTGGGAGGGCATGAACTTATACGTTGCTTCTCACCAAAAACAATTCCTTATGCGAGCGCTGCCTACGGTCGTGTATAGCTACTTGTTACTTTTAGTCATCTTAACGTTGCGCCAAAACTACCTATGGGGTACACCAATTCGCTTTTACGAGCACACGCTACGTTATGCTGACGCAGCTCGACTACACAACAACTTAGCTATGGCGTACGCGGATCAAGGTCGGCACCACGATGCCATAGATAGGTATCACCAAGCTTTAGACAGAGCTCGCTATCCTCAGACGTATCACAATCTCGGCAACGCTTACCAAGCAGTAGGTGATATTAATCAAGCTATAGCTTCGTACCAGACTGCCATAGAGCTGAG
>CAZTEB010000004.1:18690-40013 GCA_964612735.1 uncultured Pseudomonadales bacterium | reverse complement strand
TATATTAAACGGCAACACAGCTGATATTCCAGTTCGCGACGTACCAATCCAAGATAGTGATGGTGTTTCAAATATTGCTTCAATGCGGGCAATTGATGACTATGGAAAACCAGATCCCAGGTTGCTAAAGCCAGTCGGGTATTAATAAACTAAACAAAGCACCCTCTCTCCAGAGGGTGTTTTACTTCACCACCACATCCTTCGCCACTAGCTGAACACTCTGGCGACCTTTCCAGTCGTTAATCTCCAGTGATACTGCTAGATCGATACGAGAGCCAATCGGTATATCAGCAGCTACGTTGCCCATTCGCCATGCGAGACACTGTACGGGTTTTGCTTGACCCAGATTGAGCAGTAGTTTGAGATGTGCATTATCCTTGCCGATCGTTTTGCTTTGGACTACTTCCATATTTTGTAATCCAAACAACGGCTCTGGGTTGGCAGTGCCAAAGGGACCAAATGTAAGCAAACTCTGCGCTGTCTCCAGTTTGACAAGAGAAGGGTCGAGTAAACACTCAAGCTCTGTCCTAGGTACGAGTAATGCTGGATCAATGCGTTCTTTAGTAAGTGCGGCTAGTCGCTGAGCAACTACGTCTAGCTTACTGACATCCACTGTAAAGCCAGCTGCCATCGGATGACCACCAACATCAATTAAGTCATCACGGACCAGACGCAAGATGTCTACGATGTTAACACCCGTGACTGAGCGTGCCGAGGCCTTAGCGATATCATCACCTACGCTTAAGGCTATAACCGGCTTGTAGTACTCCTCGGCCAATCTGCCAGCTATCAACCCAATCACCCCCTCGTGATAGTCCGGCGACTGGACAATAAGTATGTGTTCCTGCAACTGTTGCTCAGCTTGGCGTTTGGCATGGTGGACTAGCTCGTACGTTAGGTCCTGGCGCCGAGCATTCGTTACAGTCAAAGTGCTAGCCAGCTCTTCTGCTCTAGTAGTACTGGTGGTGCAAAGTAGTCGTAGTGCATCCATACCATGCTCAAGCCTCCCCATGGCGTTTATCTTAGGGGCAAGAGAAAAATGGATAGTGGCTGAGGTAATGTCTCGTTGTTTGCCATCATCATTTTGAAGTAACGCCAATAAACCTGGTCGTTTCGTAGAAGCAATGGCAGCAATACCAACCTTAGCGAGCGAACGATTCGCTCCAAGCAGTGGCACCTGGTCAGCGACTGTGGCGATGCCGCATAACTCGAGCTGCTGCTTGCTCACTTGAACGTCACCTATGATTTCTTCTGCAATCGTCCTACCAAGCATCCAAGCTACGGTGGCACCACAAAGCTGGGTAGTGTGTACGACGGCTACGGCATGCGGCAGCTGCTCATCAGGCGAGTGGTGATCCGTCACAATCACATCTATGCCATCGGCGGTTAGTTGGTTGATGACTTCATGAGCAACAATGCCATTGTCCACAGTAATGATCAGATCTGGTTTAGTTTGAGCCAAGATATCTTTGATAGCTTTCTGGGAAATGCCATAGCCATGCTTAGCTCTATCTGGAATAAACGGCAAAGCATCACAGCCAGCAGCATGAAGTACTTCCCAGAGGATAGCCGTGGCACAAATGCCATCTGCATCATAATCACCAAATACGATCACCTTGTGCTTCTCTTTTTTCGCTTGGGCAATTCTAGCAATTGCAGTTGAGAGCTGATCGTCTGCAATTCCCACCTCTTGTGTGGATAGTTCCATGGGATGTATAGGTGAAAAAAAGGTAGCTTCCAGATCAGAAGTAATACTACGATTCTCTAGTAGCACTTGCCTAAGCTCATCAGTGGTACTGGGAGTAGTTTTGGAACTCAGAGACCACTGCATAGGTTGTTATAATAGCGTATGGCTCTAGACCTGACCATCCCCACCCCCGCTCTCTATATACTAGATCAGCTTTATCAAGCTGGATACGAAGCCTACATAGTGGGTGGAGCTGTCCGGGATATGCATCTAGATAGCAAACAAGAGCGCACAAGCTTGGCAGATCGCAAACTAGATTTTGACTTCACAACTAACGCCACACCCGAACAAATCCTGAGCGTATTCCCCGCTGGCTTTTATGAAAATACATTTGGAACAGTCTCGATCACACATCAAGAAGTCTTAGAGCAACTTCCCAACATGGCTCCAGAGCCTCCAATGCCAAGTACACCTCAGAATAGATTAATAGACCTTTCTCGGGTGACTAAGGCGCACGAGTCTTTAGAGCTACCAGACCAACCAGAGAAGCCCGACGTTGTTCACCACCCCAACTACGAAATAACTACTTTTCGCTCTGACGGCGCGTATCACGACGGCCGACGACCCAGCGCTGTGACTTGGGGAACCAATCTTGAAGAAGACCTTCAGCGCAGAGACTTCACCATCAACGCCATGGCACTTAAAATACATCAGGACTGGGTAAAAACTGTCCTAGCGAATGCAGAGCAACTACCCTACTGGCAAACACTACCTGAGACTGCTTTTGAAGTCATAGACATTTTTAACAGTCAAGAAGATCTACATGAGCACATTATTACGACTGTGGGTGATCCCAATCAACGATTTCAAGAAGATGCACTCAGAATGCTACGAGCGGTTAGATTCTCGGTACAACTCAACTTTGCGATCTCTGATGCCACCAGACAGGCTCTCATCGACAATGCCTCACTACTTGAGAAAATAAGCCCTGAGAGAGTACGTGATGAGCTACTCAAGATTCTTGCCAGCAGCTACCCCGCTGAAGGCATCGAGCTACTTGATGAAGTGGGCTTACTCACTTTTATTATTCCCGAACTCTTGGAAGGAAAGGGCGTCACTCAGGGTGGACATCACACCACCGACGTCTGGACCCATAGTATTGATGCGCTACGTGAGTGCCCTTCTCCAGACCCCATAGTGCGGTTTGCCACACTCCTTCATGACATAGCAAAGCCACAAACCAGAGGTGTCACCAACGACACTATTACTTTTTATAATCATGAAATTGTTGGCTCTCGAGTAGCTAAGAAAATAGCCCAGCGGCTTGCATTTTCTAAAAAGGACGCTCAGCGAATCTTCACTTTGGTTAGATATCACATGTTCCACTACCAGCCTCAAGACACTGACGCTGCCATTCGTCGCTTCATGCGTAAGGTCGGACTTGAGTACATTGATGACATTCTTGATCTGAGAGAAGGTGACAGGCTGGGTAGTGGTGCTAAAAAAACCAGCTGGAGACTCGAGGAGATGAAACAGCGAATGCTCGAACAGCTTCACCAACCCATGGGGCTAGAAGATCTTGCCATTAACGGCTCAGATCTCATGGAGGAATTAGGCCTAAAGCCAAGCCCTACGCTTGGAACAATACTTCACCATCTCTTAGAGCACGTCCATGAAGAGCCCAATGATAATACTCGAGAAATACTACTCAAAAAAGCCAAGTTTTTTTTAGAAACTCAAGAGCGCTAATCTCAGCTCAGCTTGAAATCAACTACAAGCGGCATGTGATCTGAGACATCAACGTCTGGGCAGTGATGATTCGTGACCATTAGGTTGGGTGTAGCTAGCACCATATCAACCACAGCCGTGGCGTACCCCGGGCGTTCCTTATGCTTCATGTTAAACGTAGAGCGCAACTCACCTTTGAAAATATTAACGAACCTCTCTTCGAGAGCATCAATCGTTTTGGTCTCAGGCTGCATATTAAAGTCACCCGCAGCGATCACTCGCTCATAGCCAGCCGTGTACTTTAGTATAGAGTCGCGCATTTTGCGTCGACGTCCATCATCGAGCTTGCCGTCATAGTTCACAGGACCATGGACGTTTGCCAATCTAATAGAGGTAGCGCCAATTAATACATCAGCATACTGAATCATTGCAGGAAATTGGGTAAAGTCTCCCCAATCGTCCTGTGAATACTCCCCGTAAGGTATATCAAGAAAGTGTGATGAGACGTTACTCAGTGGATACCTACTGTAGATAACCTGACCATCTTCTATAGGCCCTTCAACGCCTCGAGTATCGAGATACACTGGACAGAAATGAGAAAAGTACTCAGGAAACGCCGCCGATATCACCTCGGTAGTTCTGAAGCGCGGCTCATGCGTTGGATCATCACCATCATACGCCTCTTGAATAAAGAAAATGTCTGGATTAGTATCTGTCAAAAAATCTATGGCGTTTTGAAGCAAGCGACCGCCATTAAATATGTTTAGTGTGACGAATCTGAAAGAAATGGCTGGCTTAGGAGTACTACCAGGCATCGTACAGCGTACTACAGTCCCTGGATTTTTCTCTCAGAAAATTCATCATCCCCTCCGATAATCATCACTCTGCTGTTGTAGAGGATTTCCATGATAAATGGGTCGCGCCTGGTCTTTCTGAAGGAGAATTCTTCTGCTGAAAACACTGCATAATTGATCTCCCTGCCAATTTTCTCTTGCTCTTCCTTGATAAGCAGCTGTAACTCTGGCAACACGATGTCACCAATCACCAAGACGTCAACTTCATCCTGGTGTGGCTTACCACCTCTCACAAATTTTCCAGAAAACATTACAAACTCGACGTCACCAAGCTTACGTCTGTTTTTTCGAATTTTCTTACCAAGACCAACTGTCTTAGCGATCATTTGCTGAAGTTCAGCAAAAAAAGCATAGCTAGTATTTAGATAGTAATACAAACGATTGCCACGTTGCTCACTTTTGAGCAAACCATATCCAAGCATCCGATCGAGCTCGCGACGAACTGCATTTATCTCCTCTTTGGTCTTTCGAGTAATTTCTCTGACATAATACATCTCAGATGGATCAGAGAAAAACAACTCCATTACTCGGACTCGAGTTCTAGAGATCATGAAATCTTGTAGGGTTTGCATAAGGGATAGATACTATGTGCTATCTGAGTCTAATACGTACTCAATTGTACGAACAGATTGTGGATAGTGCAAGAGCAGAAGAGAGTGGCCTAATACTTGACTTCAGTGACATCACTTACTACCGAGATCCAAGTCAAACCACGTGCCAGTGGAATATCATTGCCGCGACTGTCTCTGAACTGTAGCTCAGATTCACGATCTTGCTTAACCCAAGTAACCTCTTCTACCTCACCATGCTTGAATAGGAGTGCCTCACCGGTTCCAGTCGTGCCATAGAGCATGTGCTTCTTTTCATTTATAGGACCTTTTTCTGTGGTGAGCAGCACTATTACGTTCTTAGCCGCAACTCGCTCATCATTGTTAAGGTCAGTGTGAGCTTCTCCACCATGAGTTCGCAGATACGCATCTTGTTGAGCATCGTACTGCCAAGAGACTGAGTAGTCTCCATAGCCGCTCCAAAAATCATACGCTACTGAGCTAACACTACCTGCGCTACCAGCTTCTTCTTCATACTCCCAGCCGTCATACCCATCTTTCCAATCTGATCCCTCTATAACTCTTCGGCCAACTTGTTGATCTGGGGAAATATTAGTCCAACCCCGATCCTCACCGACTTCCCACAAAGCCTCGGTAGTAGTCACCATAGTGTGCTCTGTGGCAATCTCTTTACCAGGCACCCGGTTGTAGTCACGCACAAAAGTAGGATATCCGATAGAAAACTGGTTGAGATCATTTTCACCCACCCAGCCATACTCGCTTAACTGGCCCAAAGCATCAGTCGGACCAGGTACATTAGCACCACCTACGTGAACATAGAGCGGCCTGTTGAAACCAGAAGCATAATCAACATAGTATGTCCGTGCAGAACGAATTGGAGCTAGCGTAGTGTCAAAAGCTTGGACATTGCAGTAGAACATAGCCATAAAGCGCGTAACACCACCCTCAGCAACGGCTTCAAACACCACGTCAGCTCGAGACAATCCAGACTGCGGACGAGCATCTGGAGTATTTTCGATCATAACTGCTAGTGGTCGACGCTTCTCCCAAGCCTGGCGCTCAACATCAGTGAAGTAACCACCATTAAGCGGACACACCTGGTCTTTAGCGGCGCTTGGGTCAATCTGTAATAACTCGCCCAATGGAGTAGCATCAGTTAACTCTTGGTCTGAGACAACGACGCTATTGGTCGTACCCTGAAAGTATGAAAAAGCGCCGTACGATGCTACAGCAGATACGACGTACAGCACTAGTGCGCTAATGAGTGTTTTCTTTGGCATATATATAGCGTTAAGGCCTCGAGCCCACAATAGTCATTTGTATCACGAATCAAGTGCCAAGCATAGCCTGTTTTTACCATCTGGTCAACGACCGGCAAAAATGACCCAAATGTCTTTGGCCGTGATAGCTAGAATCAGTGCCAACAGCACTGCAAAACCTCCATAATTAGCGTATCCCTCAATCTTTGACACTCGCTTTCGGCCCACAATTTTCTCTAAAATAATGAATGTTGCCCTACCACCATCGAGAGCTGGAATAGGCAGCATGTTCATAACAGCAAGATTGATAGAGATCATTCCTGCGAACTGCACTACCGTCAGTACGTCTTGTTCGAGAATCCCCGACTGCTGAGCCTGATGAACAATGCCAACAGGACCAGCGATATCGCTGGGAACACTGCCCCCAAATGCTTCGCGCACCATTTGGGAGAGAGAGTCTAGAATCAGCAACGTTAAACCAAATGTCTGCTGCAACCCCACCCCAATTCCTCTGACCGGCATTTGATACCAAGGGTAAAAAACGAGTGCGTTTGTCTCGAAAACGACACCGAGAGCCCCCTGTCCGGCTGGGGTCTCTTCAGCCGTCCTAACATACGCAACAAACTCTTGAGAAAGCTCCTGACACTCAAGCCCCTGACAAGCTCCTGTTGTAATCAGCGCTAGCTCTCTTCCACGATTTTTTGCCACCACATTTATCACGTCATCTACAGTGGGAGTTGAAACTACTCCATCATCTAGACGAATAGCAGTAATACTCACTTGCTCTGGTACGCCAGCCTCCTGTGCTGGCGAACCCGACACGACTTGACCAATTCTGGCTTCGTTAAGCTGAGTGGGAATACCGACTAATGAATACACAACTGAAAATGCCACTACACCAACTAGAAGGTTAACTGCGACACCAGCCAAGATGATACCCAATCTAGCTGATGCAGAAGCCATGTAAAAAGGCTTATCATCAGAGGCGCGCTTAGTTTCCTTCTGCTGATCATACTCAGCATCTTCACCATCTAAACGAACAAACCCGCCAAAAGGAATCCAGTTGAGCGAAAAGATCGTAGTACCTCGCTTGAAAAGCTGTAACGCTCGCGGTGGATAACCTAACCCAAACTCCTCAACTCTGACGCCAGCTCTGCGGGCTGCTACATAGTGCCCCAATTCATGAAGCAGCACTAACACCGACAATACTATGATAAAAATGACTATTGAAAGCATACCAACCTACACGGTCATTAACTCGCTTTTTTTAGCAGCAGTTATCTCATCCACACGACTAGTAGTAGTCACGAACTGCTTTTCCATTTGCTCGAGATCTAGCTCTATATCATCCTCACTTACTCCACCCTGCCCTTCCTGTGACTCCACCTCCTTTTTGATATCCGTGCGAAGTGATCGTAGTGTGGCTTTAGTTTCCTCAGTTTTCTTATCCAACAGTTTGACCATCTCCTCTCGACGCTCTTGAGTGAGTGGCGGTACTGCTATTCGTATCAAGTCACCATCTACAACAGGATTAAGATTGAGATCAGCAGCATTGATTGCTTTCTCTACAGACTCCAGGATGCTTTTGTCCCAAGGAGAGACCACCAGTAGCGTTGCATCGGGTGCAGACACGTTGGCAACCTCATTGAGCTTCATGTGTGCTCCATACGCCTCAACAGAAACACTATCAAGTAAGGCTGGCGTAGCCTTGCCCGTCCGCAAGGTTTTTAACTCTTGTTGGAAGTGTTCAACAGATTTAGTTAGTTTTGTGGTAAAAGTTGAAAAGTCGAATGCCATGAGTCAAATTGTAACAAACTTGCTCCTCTAGGGATAGCCGCTGGAGATCTACTCCAAGCTTGCATCCAAATTTATAGGTGGAAATGGCAGAAGGTCTCGTGAAGGATCGGCATCATCTAGTTCGGCACTCAATTGCATCACCCTGTTCTGCAATGGAGTTAATGAACGCTGAACATTCTGATCAGTGGAGATATCTGGTGTAAATGGTTGTGCACTTTGTCTCATCATTAGTGCCAATAAGCCTACTCCAACCAACACGACTGCCAACAATCCTAATCCAAGCATCCACTTCTTCGAGCCTGATTTTACTTGAGGTTGCTCTGCACTAGGAGCTTCTGGTAAACCCATCTCTTCATACAGCAACTCTGACTCAGCAAAAAAAGTCTGACTAAGATCTTGATCTAGTTTTCTCTCTTCAGCACTCATACTCCAACTCCTACTATCTCAGCAAAAAAACCTATCGCCCTTGAGAGTGTGGCGTACACAGAATCCAAACCCGAGCTAGAACTTCGAATTCGACTGCGACCCTCTGCCAAATCGAGTTGAACATCATCCAACTCCTGCTTTGCAAAGCCTAAAGTCTGCGCTGTTTGTTCGAGAGCTCTGCGCTGTTGACCAGACACTATTGTTGGAGTTTGTGAAGCTTGATCAGCCTCATCGAGAGCAAGTTCTTCGAGCAGTGAGGCAGATTTGTCGTACACAGTCTGAAGTCGACCAACCTGAAGTAAGATCCGAGCCCGCTCTGAAGTCTGTAACAGCACGGGTTCGATATCCTCAAAGCTGAGAGCTGACTGCGCTACGCCAGATCTGTCAGTTTGCTCTTCAATTTGCTGCTGATGTGTGCTCAATAATTCTCTGGTGACTGCTATCTCTTCTAGTATGGCTTCTTTATCTGGCAAGTTGATGCCTTCTGCTTGAGTAACCTCGAGCCTCAGTAGCTCAAAGTACGTATCAAGCACTTGGTCACGCAAGAAGAAAAAGGAGCGGGTTGCCTGCACCCCCTCTTCGAGTGAATTAAGTGTTTGAAGTTGTGCGAACTGTTCACGAGCAATGGTGAACTCTCTCTCAGCTGTACGATACTCCTCAAGCTGACCAATATACGTACGACGAGCCTCTTGAATATCCTGGGCTATGCTGTCCTTTTGGAAAATGGGCGCCCCTGTTGATTGAGCTAGTGCGGAAGTAGCACTCAGATGACCGAGTGCAAGCGCTGTTAAAATGCAGGCTGTAAGCAAAAAGTAGTGGACAGTTTGTGCAGGTTGTGACACCCTACCCTTCTGCCAAGGCGCGCTGGCGAGCAAACTCAATGGCTTGATGTAAGGACTCAAAAGTACCAGTGTCGAGCCAGAGTCCTTCTACAAAGGCCACATCGAGTGAGCCTTCTTTAAGATAGACATTGTTAAGATCAGTAATTTCCAGCTCACCTCGAGCAGATGGCGTTAGCTCTGTCGCTTTTTTAACTACCGTATTGTCATAGATGTAGAGACCAGTTACGGCGTATGAAGACTTCGGCTGCTTAGGTTTTTCCTCGATAGAAATAGCCTTCTTGTCATCATCGAACTCAACGACGCCAAAGCGCTCAGGATCGTGTACTTTTTTAGCAAAGACACGACCACCTTTTTCAAATGTAGTAATAGCCTCACTAAAGTCATCTTCAAATACATTATCACCTAGAATGAGAGTTACTGAGTCATCACCAATGAAGTTTTCTCCGATCGTAAATGCCTGTGCAAGTCCTTCTGGCTTATCTTGAATTTCGTACGTAAAGTTACATCCATACTCAGTGCCACTACCAAGCAACTTCAGAAAGTCTCCCGCATGATCGGGGGCAACGATAATTAGGATGTCTTTAATACCGGCCTTGAGAAGTGTCTCAAGTGGGTAAAAAATCATAGGTTTGTTATAGATCGGTAGTAGCTGCTTACTCGTCACTCTAGTCAATGGCCTGAGTCGAGTGCCTGAACCACCAGCTAAAATAATGCCTTTCATACTACTCCCTTCATCATGTGTTTTAGAGAGTGATTAACCACATGATCACTCCCCCAAGTATGCCAATACTAACATACTCCTGCACTATTTGCCCTGAGAGGTGACCCGATCTTCTGTGGCTCAATGAACCCCACCCTATATAAAAGGCCACCAACCCCAATACTAGCAACCGCTGCACTCCTCTGTTGGGCCACGCTCCTACAAATAGCACCACCCAAAGTATTAGCGCGGTCGCTAATACCCCGTACGCTCGACCGTGTGTATACAACTCTCTAAACATAGCTATCCTATGATACCGCCCTTAAAGAAAAGCACCAAAAACAATACTGCACCCATGAAAAAAATGTGAGCTAAATTTTTACTCACCAAGCGAACTCTCATCAAATGATGAGCAACGACTGCATCGTATGTGAGCGTGGCACTAATCAGCATGATGACACTCAAAGAGACTGCTTTTATAAGTTGCAGCGGTGTAAAGAGCGGTGGTCGGCGCAACTCAGGAATAGATAAAAAAGAATCAGCTAGCACCTGGGGCTGACCAGCTGACTGCCCACTTGCCCCCAGTTGACCAGAGTTTGGTAGCGTTGGAGGGTCAAGAGTAATGGCCTGACTACTCCCAGTTGGGGAACCAAACATCTGAACCACTAAGGTAGTCTCATATCCTTCAAGTTCGCCGTCTACGACGGCTATGCCGATCTCGCTATATCTGCCATGAAGAATATTCGCACGGTGGGTTGGTGAGTCCATCCAAGCAGCCACCATCTCTGGAGTAGTAGCAAAATCTCGAGCCAAGTTCTCACCCGCAATAGAGTATTGATACCCTGATGCTGCTACGAATGACCAGGGCTCCGTACCATCAGGCGCTACGTGTGACCAATATTGATCAGTAAACATATCAATTGCCTTAGCCTTCGCAGCTTGGCTAAGCAGTGGGTTTTCGACGAGTGGCGGGACACCGTGCTTGGCGCGCTCAATATTTGTCTGGTCAATAACATTGTAGGTGGTTATAGTGGAAGAAAATCCTAAGATTGATCCCGCATCGGGAAGCGCCATACCTCCATAGTGAATCAACGTGCCAACCGCAGCCAACAAACCTGCGAGCATCAAAATAGGTTTAGGATGAAGCACTCGAGATCGGTGATTGTTGGAACGCTGGGGGTGAAATAAGTGACGCACCTTCTTATGGAGCGCTTTTTGTAGCTTCCTCATTACAACCCATTATGACGAGATTTAAAGACTAGCTCAAGTAGCCCTAGAACATCACGTCCCAGTGTTGCGTCACAATACCACCAGCCATAGCTTTTACACTTAGCATCACAGACTCGGGCTGATAAGCCACACAGTCACTTTCACCACCTGAACACGTGCCTAGATATCGCTGCAAAGAAACACTGGACTGTTGCTGAGCAATTGGTACTAGTCCGACCAAGGCTTCGGTTATCAACTCGTCGCCCACCCAATGACCATATACAATTTCGTACTCAAGGGTGTCGACGCCTCCCAATTCCTCCACAGAAAATCCAACTGAGTCCCACTGTAGCCAGGTAGACAGCGCACTTTGATTTACATGTTGTTTCTGTGACTGAGTAATGACAACCTGACTACTTGAAGTAATCTCCGAAAGCTCTCCTGAGTCTGATTGTGATTGAATAACAAGATGGTTGCTTTCCTGCGGCACCTGCAGCAGCGCCGAGTACCCCTGCCCAACTTCTCCCACTTCGAACGGAAAGGGGTTAGTTGCCGACATCTGTAGCAATGATCCTGGCGTAACTGTGAAAAGCTGCGTAGTTTCATCTGCATACCAACTTGCTGTCACAAACTCACCATCTCGCACAGCATCGATGCCAACTGGCGCGTTTGGTGGCTCGGCGGTGTTACTGGGCATCGGCGATGGAGTTGGCTCTTGGTTAGGATTCAACGCCCCTGTTGTAGCCACCAAAGCAGGTCGCGCTGCTGCCAGACTTAGCAAATTAGAACGAGCAAGAGTTGTGACTGCAGAACATGCCGTAATCACGATAACTAGCAATCCAACAACCCTAGCACTACGCAAGGAGAGCATCACACCTGTCTCCTACTTTTAACTAACCATTGAATAGCAGTGCTTAGCTCATACCAAAGCCAAACTGCTATCACCAAGCCGCCGGCATACATAGCTGACAAACTTGATCTCAACATCACCAACCACCTACCCAAATCAGGTATGACCAGCATCACTCTACCCAGCATTTGCTGCGTAGTGACTTGCTCATCTGCGACAGAATTAACGTCACCCCGTAAGTGATAGACGTCTATAGCTCCAGAGCGAATCACTTCTGTAATTCTGTGCACAATAATATGTTGTGCAAGGTGGTGGGCGCTTTGATACGCAACCACATCCTCCAATTGGTACTGCTGCTGCTGAACATACACCACCAAACTACCCACGGGCAGCACCGGCTCCATAGATCCTGATTGCACCACGGCTACTCCAACCCAACTCTGCCAGATCATCACTGTCACCGTCATTACAATCAAGATAGCTACACTACTAGGTAGCCAAGCCAATACCACTGTCAAACGATGCATATCCACTTTCTGTTACTTGGTCACAACAAGGCAGAAGGAGCGTCTGCCTTGCACGTCACCAACCAACTACTGCGTACTAGCAGCGGTAAACTCAAAATCAACTGTGACTGAGGCGTCCTGATACTCGTTACCAGCCGCCTCATCAAAAATCCACTCCAACACCAACCCTTTTCCCACGCCGTCGTAACCACCCACTAGCATGTCGGACTCTCCAGGTAAAAATGACTCACCAGGCTCCAGCTCAAAGCTGTGACCAAACTCAGTCATACCCTGGTGAAGCTCCCACAACGTAACCGTGCCGTCTGCGCCCGTGTCGTATTGAGCTTTCAGAGCCGAGAAAAGATTTTCCTCAGGGTCCATTACGCCGCTACTGTTCCGGTCGTACCAAGCAGTATTCAACCTAACCATCTTGTCCAAATCCACTCCGCTGTCAACTTTATTGGTCACTTTCCATTTCAATGATTTAGCATCGACAGTACCCTGGTTGCGCAAGAAAATAGCACTACTGAAGCTCTCACCTGGTTGCCAATCTGCTGGGCTTTGCCAGGTAGCAGTGGTTTGCTCTGACCAGTTGGTAGCAATACCTTCTGCTACACCATCTTCGTTTTCATCGATGTCACTGATAGCCAGCTCCAAGCTGCCGCTCTCAAAACTATTATCAAGCGAGCTCACCTGGTCTACAAAAGCCGCCATACCTGAAGCTACTAGCCCTAAGCTCAACATAAATAATGCGAGTGAAAATATGATTTTTCTCATACCTCACCTCCTTTCTGAGCTCGACTATAACGGTGAAATCTTACATTTAGCTGTAGTGAGGGGGAGGAAAACTGCTATCTAGTAATATGGAGAAAAAATACTTCACTCTGAACCGTCCTGGGATACCCATTTGTCTCACCGATACCGGGACTAACCAAAATCCGAACGGCATTAGGATCTGCATCATCGAGACAATACCAGCCATTAATAAATGGTGAACCATAATCAACATGCTGTCGCGCCGCCCAGTTAACAGCCGCATTGAGGGGCAAACGCCAATCGTTCCCACCTAGCTGACCTCCGTGTGAGTGACCGCAAATAATAATAAGATTTTTAACGTCTTTGAGAAGTTCAGCCACCATGGGACTAATAAACTCAGCATTATGAGTGATTAAAATCACCGGCTCGTTCTCCGGCTTCATGAGCAAGTACTTTAGAACCTGCTCGAAAGCCTCAGATTCATACCAGTTTGACTGAGTGGTAAAGTCAGGCAATCCAATAATTACGAATGGCAGCTCACTCTTGAGATATTGCTCTCTTTGAATAAAAGATGCGTGATCTGACCTCCCAAGACAAACTCTTTTATTCACCTTATATAGATCCAGCAATTGACTTAAGTTCGGATGAAGCTCTTCGTGATTACCCACCGTGTTAAAAAAGTGAGCAGCATTAATACTACTAAAAGCTTTTATTATCTCCTCAGCAGCCTGCATGCCTGTTGGCCTATTCCATCGAGTGGTCTCACTCACTTCATCCCCCACTGCAAGCACAATAGTGCTTTTAGGCTTACAACCTGATGTTACCAACTCGGCATTGATATCAATCATCAGTTGTCTACTAACTAAAGGATTAATCCTGTCATTACCCTTCTCAGCAGCATGCTGATCAGCTAACACTACTATGGTGGTATCCTTTCCGATTCCCGGCATCTTGAGATGAGCGTGAGTAAATCGTACCTGACTAGCTTCTTTAAAAGCATCCCAGGTAAAAGCAGCCTCCACTGCCGTCTCTATGGTTCCAGCTCCTAAGAACGCCGCCAAAATGGCTTTGCCAAAGGTTCTTCTTGAAATACCTACTCGTCTTTCCTGGTGTCTTGACAAAGAAACTTACTAGTTGAGTAATTCAAGAAGTATATCAAAATGACAAAAACTATTCTTTTTTTTAGAACAAATGCGCAGTAAAAAGTGGCTTCTACTTGACTAAAATGCCCGAATTATGTATCCTAATTATCTATGTGCAGACAAACTCTTGTACTTCCAGCTCCAGCTTATCGCTGGCACTATCACCTTCGCCACCTTAGGTAGGGGTTTGTAGTGCTGTGAACAGCGCTTTATATCTGGAAGGCCCCCACTTGGGGCTTTTTTTGTAGTACTTCCATCCTTTTGTATGAAAGAAATATGTCAATCCAAACATTTGAAAAGTCGCTCACCATTGCTTCAGCACTGGCTGCTATCTTGTCAGCTGGAATTATGGTGGCGCAAACCATGAGCAACACCCAGGCCAGATCTCAAGCAGAAGCTGATGATATTCAGCCTTGTGTGGTGAGTAGAGCTTTGTGAAAGTGAAGCCACGACTACTTCATCCACTCGTACAGCTTGTAGTGATCACCATTCATGCCGAGTTTTTTGTAGACGTTTTCGGCTTTGGTATTTGAAGTATTGACGTACAGGCGAATACCTTTGTACTTGGGGTTACTCTCCACTAGATCTTTCAGATAAGCATACATACTTCTAAAAATGCCTTTGCCTCTCCAAGATTCTTGCACATAGAGAGAAGCCAACCAAAGCACCTGTGCATTGCCCCAATCGCTCCATTCGTAGGTTGTAAGAAAGCAACCTACTACTTGGCCATCAACTTCAGCCACGTAGTAACAACCCTTAGCAGGATCATCGAACACGGCTGCGACACCTGCCGTAACTTTTTGGTCGTCTAGAGTTTCAAACTCAGTCTCTTCTGAGAGTTTTTTTTGAAATTCAATAATCGTTGGGATATCTTTTTTGGTGGCAGGGCGAATGGTGATTTGCGGTTGCGACATGGTGAGATTATAGCAGTGTGTATAAGAAACATTTAGAATAACAACGATTGAATTCGGCAATAAAATACAAAATAATGAAGTATGGCAACTGAATCACCATTCTCAGCTAAAGGAAGAACTGATAGAAATCTAGCAACCATATCGGATGGATTTGTTCCCGAAAACAGCATCATGTTGCTCAGGCCTCAAATAATTTTATTGATAGAGAAATGGGCGAAGGAAAACTCAAGAGCTGTTTTCCAACAGCGCTACTAAATGCTTTAATTTATTTAGGTGTTATTAGTAAGGATGAGGCAGAACACTTTCAACATAACTCAGAATTAAATGTTCAGGACATCTTCAGGGTACGAAACTTTGGAGAAACATCTACAGAAGTCATAACCATCCCTTCTGGAAAAATTCTCGAGATTCTACAAAAAGAGCTAAATATCGATTTCGAAAGCAAAACAGCCGAAGTAAGCAAGTTTAGTGAGCCTGAGCTGATTCAATACATACAAGAATCACTAAGCAAAGGATTTGTCCTGGTTGGCGGTGATGGCAAACATGCAGTTGTTATCGCAGGCTACTCCACAAACGAAAACGGGATGGTTGTATTCAACATTATTGATGGGTACAAACCCATAAGCATTAAGCAGATAGATGGAACCCAACTCGCCTCAAACATCAAAGAAGAGTTGTATGTAACACTGATACGATCAGTTAAAGTATCAAAGAAAGTGACCCCACGGGGAATATGAGCTTACTCGAGTCGCAAGAGTAACTTCATTTTACTTCGTTACTGTTCTTGCTTTGGCTGCGTTTCCTCATACTGCTATCGCCGATAATCACTTCGCTCATTATCGACTTGCAGACGAACCAGGTGCTCAATTCAAAACCATGATAAAATATAAAAAAAGATTGATAAATCAATCATTTTTTATATGTGACCCCACGGGGAATCGAACCCCGGTTACTGGGATGAGAACCCAGCGTCCTAACCGCTAGACGATGGGGCCGCGGTGGAAAACCAGGCCTTCATTATACCGCACTGCAGCAAATTGCGGACCAGAACTCCTTCCCTTACAATAGAGCTAACAGCAGCTATCGATTGGAGCCCCATGTCACTCACCCACTCAACTATGATGCCACTTGGCAGTACCGCCCCACATTTCTCCCTCCCAGATACAACTGGTGACGTTATTACGCTTGAATCATTTAGCGAACAGAAGGCCCTAGCGGTGATCTTTATGTGCAACCACTGTCCCTATGTCCAGCATATCCGCAGTACATTGGCACAAGTTGCCAAAGAGTATCAAGCAAAGAACATTGGCTTCGTAGGCATCAATGCCAACGACGCTGAAAATTATCCAGACGACAGCCCAGAAGCTATGAAGCAAGAAGTAGCTGCCATCGGCTACACTTTCCCCTATCTCTATGATGAGACACAGCAGGTAGCTCAGGCATACACAGCCGCCTGTACCCCAGATATCTTCGTTTTTGATCAAGACAGAAAGCTGGTCTATCGAGGTCAGTTTGACAGCAGTCGTCCAGGAAATGACAAGCCTGTGACTGGCGAGAGCCTAACTACGGCGCTTGATGCCTTACTAGCTGATCAGGAAGTTTCTCAAGATCAACAACCTAGCTCAGGCTGTAACATTAAGTGGAAGCCGGGCAACGAGCCCAACTACACTAACTAAGTGTCCAGAGCAGCTCGTCTTCGTTGACAATACCAAGACTCACATAATCTGGGTGAACCCGCCATACGCCATACCCCACTTCTTTCTGGTGAAGTACATACATATCATAAGGAGGCTTAAGCTCTGTCAATGCCCTACTAATGTTCTGACAGCTTACATCTGAAAATCTACCAGAAACTAGACAGGCAACAATGGTATCTGGAGGATACGCAACTCTGCGATCGAGCTTAGTACGCTTCATGAAGGGTAAAAATCCCTCTGCGTAACAGTGCGTCGGGTATTGCACAACTTCAATAGGGCGCCGTTCAAACTCAGCCCCTCTATCTACCAAAAGCTCGCCATCAGGAGCTGTCTCGAAAACAGGACTAATGGGTCGCATCCAAACATCATGCTGTTCTAACCTAGAGAGAGCTATACAAAAGTGTGCGATAACCCAGTTTTCCCAGTCACGTTTATCGTTTTCGTTCGCTGTATACACTGAAGGCTGAACATCACCTACGCAAACGGCAGGAGGATAAAAGTATGGTTGAGCGTCAACCGAATATGCCACCTAACTCTATTAGTAGCACATCTAAAGATGTAAAACAAATGACCGATTTACTCTTTTGAAGCACTCGACTCAAAATCTAGTGCCAGCGAATTAATGCAGTAGCGCTGTCCAGTAGGCTGCGGACCATCGGGAAAGACATGACCAAGGTGAGCGCCACAGTTACCACACACAACTTCTGTCCTGATCATGCCATGTGATTCATCGAGTTTTTCCTCCACAGCACCATCTGCAGCTGGCTCATAAAAGCTCGGCCAACCAGAACCGGAATCAAATTTAGTATCCGAAGAAAACAATGCATTACCACAATTGCCACAGTGATACATGCCTGTTTCTTTGTTATGAAGTAATTCACCAGAAAACGGTGGCTCAGTGCCCTTCTCGAGCAGTATTCTCTTACGCTCTGGTGAGAGCTGTTTGGCGCTGGTTTTGTTATCTCTTGTCATGCGCTACAGTGTAACGTAATGGAGCTCTATGCCAAAAGAAGCAAAAACTAACTCAGAATACCAGCCGCCAAAAGGCGTAAAAAAGGTACTTTGGTACTTACTATTTTATCTGGCATTTAGTGTTACTACGCCGATCAGCTATGGCATGGAGTTGCTCGAAAGGCAGCCAGATACTAAAAAAACAAAATAATAATTACTATAAAGATATAAAAAGGAGGACTCCATGCGTGAGCAACAACGAACAGCAACTCCAGCTGAACGGGCAATACTACCTAGGAGAGAGGTTCAGCATAGACACATGCTTAATAGGCTGAAGGAAGACCCAGATCACTACAATCGGAGCGTCGTCAAAATTGATATGAACAGATATCTAGTGATCGGCTCCACACAAGACCCAAATGGGCAGATACAGATCAAAGCTGTTTGTTTTCAAGGCCTTGACGAAGCTGGACCAAGTGCAGTGAGACACCTACGCTTAGAACACATCCAACAGATATCTGACGTGAGCAACTATCTCGCAGCCACAGGTCTGAATATTAAGATAAGGGGCATCATGGCACAGTACTTGGCTACAGAAGTAAGCACAGCATCTTAAATTAAAATGGACAAGCCTTCTACACCCGATACCGCCTCACCTCTCCAATCTGCCTATCAACTTCCCACTCGGGAAACTGGAAGTAGACGGAGATGACGGCAGTACCATCTCGGCACTCGTCCCACATTTTTTCCCTGAGACGCTCCATAATTCGGTCAATCCCATAGACGACGATGGTGTCGTACACACCCAGATCTATATCCCAGAAGTTGCGTCGCTGAACATTGAGCTCTTGAGTCAACCCAGCCCTGCGCACGTTACCCTTAGCTTTTTGCACCAAGAAAGGATCGATGTCAAAACCATCACCCTTGGCACCAATCTCTGCAAGAGCAATCAGCACTCGCCCGTCTCCACAACCAAGATCAACCGCCTTTTTTCCAGCTTGATCACCAGCTAGCTTGAGCACTGCCTGTAAACGTTCGTTAGAAGTAGGTGCATAGAAGGGACCTTGGGACGTAATGTACAGACCGTAGAGCACATAGCACATTAGTCCAATGAGGGCTACCAAACCTATAACTAATCCTACTAACACAGCGACAGCGACCATAATCCAGTCAGTGTAGCACGACTGCGTGAAGAAACTATCGAGCGATGATAGCCGTGATGGAATCCTGAAGGATGCTTGATGGCGTCAAAACTACAAGACCTGGTTCTTGCACTACTGCCTGGAGCTGATCACGACGCTGCTGACGAATCTCAATGACTTGATAGCTATAGAGTCCTTGATTAGAGCCATAGATCTGTATCTCGTCACCCAAACTCAACTCTAACAACTGAGCCGCAACTGAGTTCCGAGCACCTATGCCAAGTACAACTGGTCTGGTGCTTTCGAGATCGGCATGAGAGCCAAGAACCACTGCCTTAGCCTGTGGTGTCAGGAAAAAGCGCTCCAGACTGGAGTCTTCCTCTAAGCGATAGTTTTGATTATGCAGCGAAAGTAGCTCTGCGGTCACCAGCGACTGCTGAGACAACCGCTCCGGCTGAGCCGTGAGTACATCTGGCTGCAGGCCAACCATAATGCCAATACCAAAACCAAGGCCTATGCCTGCCAGTGTTAGTAGGACTCTGCGATAAATGGTGTTTGAAGTATATCTGAACATATCTAAGTATATCTTACTATAGGATTAAAAAACTGCAAACTAGAGGAGACTAGTCACATCATGTCTTCGCGTTACAATAGGGATATGAAACTATTGGTAGCTATTCTAACGAGCGTGGTACTAGCTGTAATCGTTAGCGGCCTGGCAGTTTGGGCAATCTGGAACACTTCCTTGCAGCAAAACTTCACCACTCCAATCAACCAGCTCGTGCAGAAAGCGCAGGAGCCCTCTGAAAAACCCCTCCAGAAGTACGCCATTCCAGAGCTCATCAAAGCACCAAAAGTACCCAGTCGTGTCACCATCACCGATACACTAGAAGAAACACAAAACTACACATCGTATCTAGTCACTATGGACACTAGTCGTGGGACCATCACTGGCCAACTCAATGTCCCTACTGACCTTGACCAAGATCAAGAGCCTACCGTTATTCTGATGGCTCGTGGATTCGCACCTCTTGAGATCTACCAAACTGGCATAGGTACTCGAAATGCTGCCGCATACTATGCCAGCAATGGCATGATTACCCTTGCGCCCGACTTCCTAGGCTATGGTGAAAGTGATCCTGAACCCGAAAACCCTTGGGAAGCTCGCTTCATTAAGCCATTGCAAGTGGCTGAGATCTACCAAGGTATCAAGCAGTATGGGATACCCACCAGCAACACAACCAGGATAGAAACCAACACCATCGGCCTCTGGGGCCACAGCAATGGTGGTCAGATTGTACTAACCACACTCCAGATACTTAGAGAGCCGGTGCCAACTGCCCTCTGGGCTCCTGTTACAGCTCCGTTCCCCTACTCAGTCTTATTTTTTGGAGATGAGCTAGAAGATGAAGGAAAAGCTCAAAGAGCTTGGCTTGCGATGTTTGAAGAAGAATACGACGTCTTTGACTTCACACTAACCAAACATCTTGATTTGCTGACTGGACCCATTCAACTCCACCACGGCTCTGCAGATGATGCTGCTTTACAAGCCTGGAGCATCGAGTTTATTCAAAAGCTTGAGACTGAAAATCTACGACGCGAAGAAATACTCGAACAACTAGAGCGGGAGCTTGATCAAGCCATCGCCAGTGGAGCTGCCTTCACGCCTTCGCAGTCTCAGCCGCTACCGCCTATCGACATCACGTTCTTTAGCTATCCCGGTGCTGACCACAATCTCCAACCAGGTTGGGATACCGTTGTCAAACGAGACGTGACGTTTTTTGAGAGAGAGTTTGGGGAGTAATCTAAGCCTACTCCACCAACCGCTGCTGCTTACCCTCTTCCAAGCTCGTGCCGTGCCGCACGTCTTCGATCCGCTCGATTCGTCGCTCCATTTGCCGCACTCGAGTGCCAGTCAATTCTTCATAGTCTGACTTGAGCGTGTCGAGTGAACGACCATACTTCTCAAACTTACTCTTGAACTTGCTCCACTCACCCACAAACTCATCGACATACTTAACGACTTCCTTAAGCTTGTCGCCAATCATGAAGTTACGATAGCTCTCCATCACCGTTCGAGCCACAATTAAGAAAGTAAAAGGCGACACAATCATCACCCGCTTAGTCATGGCTAGGTCAATGAGATGAGGATATTTTTGATTGATAAACGAAAACACCATCTCATTGGGCACAAACATAATTGCGTAATCAAGCGTGTCGTGACTAGGATCGATATACTCGGCTACCTTAGTGATCTTTTGCTTAAGATCTGACTCAAACTGCTTCAAGTGACT
>CAZTEB010000004.1:0-18680 GCA_964612735.1 uncultured Pseudomonadales bacterium | reverse complement strand
CACCGCTACGTTTCGATTATTTGGCAGCAATAAGGTAATATCTGGACGAAGGCTGGAGTCACCCAGTTTTGCCTGCCGACGGTAATGTACACCCTCTACTAGACCATTTGACTGCAGCAAATCTTCGATAATTCGCTCACCCCATTCACCACGCTGCTGGTTATTGGACAGCACCGTCGCCAATTGCTTAGTAGACACTTTGAGCTCATCAGTCAATTTGCGATGCTCTTCGATAGCAGTAGTGATTTCGCCAAACTTCTTGGTCCTATCTTGCTCTAAGTGCCTAATCTCATCTTGGCGAACTTTCATGTCATCTTGGAGTTGTTTGACCAGCTTCTCGATCACCCGCTGTTTATTTTCGAGATCAGTCTTAATGGTTTCCTTCTCACCTTGGAGAATCTGCTTGCTCTGGGCAGCAATTTTACCTACGCTCTTGCCAAAAACTTGATTAACAATATCTTCGACGTCCACATCCTGGCGCTGGGAAGTTATCATCTGCCGCAGTAGCATGTATAAGCTAGCAAAACCAAGCGCTATCGCAACCAAAATGAGAATCAGATCAAGTGACATACTCTTTAGTATACTGTAGTTACTACAGATACCAAGCACTATAGCACCCAGCTACACTATGGAAAAAGCTCGCTCTCGTCTTACTACCAATAAGCAGTCATCAAAGCGCACAAAGCCGCACTCTAAGCCATCCAAGTTCACTCGAGATAAGCTGGCACAGGCGGTAGCAAACATGCCCAAGCTGTCTTGGAATAGTTCTAGTTTAGTAGCTCGCCTTCTTAGTAATGTTCACACCTATAGAGAGTATTGGAGAGCGCTTGCCATTAGTTTACTCTTCGCCGCCATTGTGCTAGGCATCCTCACCCAAGTAGCACCAAGCCGCATTCGAGACGTCATCCTGCCGAACAGCTACCTGCCACTACTAGTGCCCACATTTCTGAGCTTATTTTTTGGCTGCTCATTCGTACTGCTAAACACACGCAGAGGACTACTAGTAAGTAGTTTTCTTACCGCGTTGCTTTTTCTTCGCCTCCAGCGAGTTCTCATCACTACCGAGCTAGTAATAGTACTTCTGACCTTCTTTGGTATACTAGAAATCCTGTCACTTGTGTATGCAAACATCCTCAAAAGATCTCGCTCCAAATAAAGAGAGCGAACTATTCGACCAACTAGCAACTCTTCTTGCTGACCTTCGCCATCCAGCTGAAGTTAGAGCATTTTTGCGCGAGTTTTTAAGTGAAACTGAACGATCTGTGTTCGCCAAACGACTCGCCATACTATGGGAGTTATCACAAGGGAAATCCTATCAGCAGATCAAAGACCAACTCCAAGTCTCGAGCGCCACCATCTCTTCAGTAGCTGAGTTTAAAGATAGTCCCAACTTGAAGACTAGCCTCAAGAAAATATCTCTTGATAAAAAGCTATCTCAGATGATCGGCGGTGGCTCCTTGGATCGATAGAGATTTAGACAGACAAGAAAAAGAACTGCTGAGAGACTCCTAGCCTTACTTTAGATCTGCACAAGCGTGCCGTATAATAGTCCTGTGCCAGATCAGACGTTTTACATAACCACCACTTTGCCGTACGTCAATGCAGAACCACACATTGGATTTGCGCTTGAAGTTGTAGCAGCTGATGTAATCGCTCGCTATCAACGCTCCCTGGACAAGCAAGTCGCATTTAATACTGGCACTGACGAACACGGCCAGAAAATCTACCAAAAAGCCGAAGAGGCAAAGCAGACACCCCAGGAATATGTAGACAAATATGCTACCAAGTTCCACGAACTTAAAGACATGCTAAACCTCAGCTACACCCATTTTGTCCGCACCACTGATGAACACCACGTACTAGCAGCTCAAGCATTTTGGCAACGCTGCGCAGACAACGGTGATATCTACAAAAAGCACTATCAAGTCAAGTATTGTGTGGGCTGTGAGCTTGAGAAAACAGACAGCGAGCTCGAAGATGGTCGCTGTCCACTTCACCCCAATCGAGAACTAGAGTTACGTGAAGAAGAAAACTACTTCTTTAAGTTTTCCAAGTACCAGGAGCAACTCCTAAGCCTCTATCGCGAAAAACCTGACTTCGTTCAACCTGAGGGCAAGATGCGAGAAATCATGAGTTTCGTTGAGGGTGGCTTACAGGACTTTAGCATTTCACGTCTCAAAGAAAAAATGCCCTGGGGTGTAGAAGTTCCTGGAGACGCTGAGCACGTAATGTACGTCTGGTTTGACGCGCTGGTCAACTATATTTCTACTATCGGTTGGCCAGATGATACGACATCATTTGAGCAATACTGGCCAGTTGTTCAACTAGCTGGAAAAGACAACTTGCGCCAACAAAGCGCCATGTGGCAAGCCATGTTGATGTCGGCTGAGGTGCCTCAGTCTAACAAGATTTTGATCAATGGCTTTATCTCAGTTGACGGCCAAAAGATGAGCAAGTCACTGGGAAACGTCATTAGTCCCGCTCAGCTGGTAGAACGATACGGCATCGACGCCACCCGCTATCTATTGATGCATTTGGGGCCGTTTGGAACTGATATGGATGTCAGTTGGGAGAAGTTTGACGCCACCTACACCGCCGATCTCTGCAATGGCTTGGGCAATCTTTGCTCTAGGATAGCCAAGTTATGCGAGAAAACTGAATACTCTCACGCCATCTCATTAGAAAACGAACAGGAGCTTATCCACACCATAACTATTTGGGAAGATGGTGAAACTAAAGAACTCACCACCATTTTTGCCAGACACATGGACAACTATGACCTAAAAGGCGGACTGGACTACCTACGAACCGAGTTACTGAGTGTTTTAGATGGCTACTTGGCTGATCAAAAACCATGGAAGTTGGAAACTACTGAGGCCCACAGAGTACTTGAGGTAGCAGTTTCAGCCTTGGTGTACTCTGCCTTAAAGCTACAGCCCTTCATGCCTGAGACAGCTGACATCATTATCAATCACTTTACTGCAGACAAAATAACAGCCATGAAGCCACTGTTTCCACGACTAGACTCGAAGTAAAGTACTTTTTTTAGGTTTTGGTAACAAAAGCCATTGCAACCTCAATCACTCATCACTAACAATATGATCATCGACACTCACTGCCACTATAACCTCGATCCGCTCTACCAAGATTGGCAACGGCACTGGCAGAACGCCCAGAGTTATGG
Source organism: uncultured Pseudomonadales bacterium (assembly GCA_964612735.1). Taxonomy (GTDB): domain Bacteria; phylum Patescibacteriota; class Microgenomatia; order UBA1400; family PJMF01; genus CAZTEB01. The sequence continues at coordinate 15,496 of CAZTEB010000004.1, read as the reverse complement.
TGTGACTGCTTCAGTTGTCGTCGGAACTGATCTAGAAACGAGCACTAGAGCGATTGAGATCGCGGCTCATGAATCAGGCCTAACCGCCACTGTCGGCATACACCCCAATGCCACTCAGAACCCAAAGCAGGAGGTGTTGGAACTCACCAAACTCTTGAACCAGCATCCAGAGATCGTCGCAATTGGTGAAGTTGGCCTCGACTACTTCCGTCTACCAAAGTCTAAAACAGAGCGAACGAAGCTGAGAGAGCTTCAACAACAGTCTCTCCGACTACAACTAGAGCTAGCCAACCAACGAGATCTCCCCGTCATTCTTCATGTCAGAGATAGATTGATTCCAGAAGAACCCAGCCATGGAAATGCCTACTGGGATACATTAGAAGTACTTAGAGAACAGCTGCCGAAGTTATTTGTGCTCCACTGCATCTCAGGACCAACTTCGTACCTCCAAGCCATGCTAGAGCTAGGTGCCTATGTCGGCGTAGCGGCAAATGTAACGTACCCTACTGCAAATTATCTCAGAGAACTACTCAAGCTGGTGCCTCATGATCGACTGGTACTAGAGACAGATGCGCCGTTCTTACCTCCACAGTCTCATCGAGGTCAAGTTTGTGAGCCATGGATGATCGCCGAGACAGCTGCTTACGCTAAAAATGCCTTGAAAATCACACTTGAGGCTAAAAATTCCCTGACCCTAGCACTGACTAACAAGTAGTGCTCAGGCCTACTCGCCACTCAACCCACGCAAATGCGATACAATGCCTAAGATGATAAAACGCTACTTTCGCAGACATCCGATCAGAACCAGGAGGGCTTTAGAAATATTGCCCGGATTTTTTTCGTGGTCACTTATTCTGTTTCCGTTTTGGGGCTCGCTGCTCATCCCCACTTTTGTGGCGTACTACGTGATCACCTTCGCTGTCTACTGGCTGTACCGCTCGATCACACTCGCGGTACTATCTGTATTGGCTCACCTCAGGATTAAAGCTGCATCTAAGTTCGACTGGCTGGGTGACCTCAAACAACAGTTTCCCAAGCGCTGGAACACCACTCATCACATTATCGTTATTCCCACGTACACCGAACCCATCAGCACTTTGCAACGCACTCTAACTGCGCTGAGCAAGCAGTCGTATCCACGTAAAAACATCCACATTATGATCTCGTTTGAAGAGCGAGAAGGTCAAGCAGCTCTCGATAAAGCTGCCGAACTTAAAAAAGAATTTGGAGACACTTTCGGTCACCTCTGGACGACAATGCACCCCGATATAGAAGGCGAAGTGAAGGGCAAGTCATCTAATACCTGCTGGGGTGCCAAACGAGCCAAGGAACTCTTAATAGACAAAGAAGGTATCGAGCTCACCAACACCACCATAACTAGTGAAGATGCCGATGCCATGTTCCATCACCACTACTTCTCAGCTCTGACGTATGACTTCCTCAGTAGCGACAAGCCATTTAACAAGATTTGGCAGGGCGGCATCGTCTTTTATAACAATATCTGGCAAGTGCCAGCTCCCGTCAGAGTGATGGCCTCAATTTTCTCTGTCACTCAAATGTACATTCTGATGCGCAAAGACAGGCTCGTCAACTTCTCGACCTACTCCACCTCTCTCAAGCATGTAGTGGATATAGGCTACTGGGATACCGACGTCATTCCAGAAGACTATCGCCTATTCTTCAAGTCATACTTTGCTAAGAAAGGTGACTTTGAAGTGGAGCCAATTTTTCTGCCTATCTTAGCTGATGCCGCCGAAGCCGATGGGATTTGGAATACATTCGTAAACCAATATGAGCAGTTGAAACGCTGGGCTTGGGGTGCTAGTGATGACGCCTACATCATTCGCCAATATGTTTTAAGCGAAGGCATTCCTTTCTGGGACAAAACAATTCGAATCTTCAAGGTGATTGAAGATCATTTCTTATGGCCGGTAAACTGGTTTGCGATTACTGTCTCTGCAATTCTCCCGCCATTATTAAATGATGAGTTTAGCCGCACTATCCTTGGTAAGACGCTGCCGCAAGTTACGTCATTTCTACTGACGCTTTCACTTGTCTCGATGTTCGTTATCTTTATCATTGACGCTATCAATCGTCCTCCGCGGCCAAATAAGCGGAATATTTTTTCGTATATTTTGCAGCCCATTGAGTTCTTACTGCTACCAATCATAGGCTTTTTCTTTTCAGCATTACCAGGAATCGATGCCCACACCAGATTAATGCTCGGCAAGTACATCGAGTACAAAGTCACTGAAAAAGTCTAGGGTTTGCCAACTCAGCAGAACTTCTGCATAATGATGTCAATGCTACGACGACTTAAGATTCTTGATAGACAGCTAGACAAAGAGGCACCGCTACTTATCCTGTTGCTACTCTTAGTGGTTCTTCGCATCCCCAACTTGCTAGAGCCCTACTGGTACGGTGATGAGGGTATTTACCTGACTCTCGGAGTCGCCATGAGAAATGGAGCTCGACTGTATGCCGAAATCATTGACCACAAGACTCCCCTGATTTATTACCTTGCCATGGTGCCGAATCAACTGTGGTTTCGGATTCTCAACATCGGCTGGATGGTAGCTACCACCATCGCTTTTTATCACATCGCTTGGAAACTGTTTAAGCAAGTCTTGCCCACTACGTTAGCTGCAGGCATATTCGTACTACTTACCACACTGCCGTGGTTCGAGGGCAACATTCCTAATGGAGAGTTGTTTGTAATGGGCTTCATGCTGTGGGGCGGCCTACTACTATTTCACACCAAGCTGTTCACCGACTTCTTCACAAATCCCACGAAGAAAAAACAGAAAAGTTCTTGGTTTTCTCACCCCCTCCAACAACTTCTAAGCCGAGTATTGAATAACACTCACGATACCACTCTGTATCTAGCGGCAGGAGTAGCGCTTGGACTCGGCATTCTGACTAAAGTGCCAGCCGTACTTGACGCCGCAGTCTTCTTCGGCGTCTCGTGGTTTACTACCACCAACTCATTTCTATCTGACTCAATAGGTACTTGGCTCAAGCGATTCGTGGTGACAGTACTCCGCTCGAGCATAGTTGCGGTAGGCATAGTACTACCCATTTTAGCGTCAATCCTCTACTTCATAGCCAGGGGCTCAGGACAAGCATATCTAGACTTTGGCTTACTGTATAACTTCCGATACGTTCAAGCCTGGCAATTACCTTTTGATAATCAGCTGCTGGCCACAGCTTTTAGTCTTCCTGGTAAAGCCGCAATTGCGGGTGGCATAGTGGTCGCGGTCACCGTTTTTAGAAAGTGGCTGAGTCCCGTCGCTCAATTTGTAATCACCTGGTTTGCACTTAGCTTGTTTGCCACCCTACTTTCCAATCGACCATACCCTCACTACTTTATCCAGCTTATGCCAGCGCTATCTTTGCTAGTGGTACTGCTACTACAGCATGGTAGTAACCTGGTAAAAGGATTCAACATACTTGGGACGTTTGGCGAGTATGCCAAACATTTCAGTAGCACATTTAGCTCACTACTTGTTACGACACTATCTGCAGGACTACTAGCAATGTTCGTGAGCATACTATTCCTCTTGGATGTGGGGCTGTATCCAACTCTGTCGTACTACACTCGTTCCATGGCCTATGCCAAAGGAGAACTAAGCAGAGAGGAGTACTACCAGGGATTTGACTCACTAATGCGCGACAACTACGCAGCTGCTGAAATTATCGCTCAAAGTGACGACCCATACTTATTTATCTGGGGCACCAACCCCATGCTGTACGCACTTACCCAGAAGGCCCCCACTGGTAGGTTCACAGTGTCATTCCACATCAAAGATTTCGATGCCTATCAAGAGACATTTGATGATCTGGTCAAGAGATCACCAATGTTTATCGTGGTAATGAAAGACGAGACAACACCTCTTCCCGGCTTGCCCGAGTATCTAGAAGACAACTATGTCGTAAATGGCAACTTTGATCGGTTCTATCTGTGGAAACAACTCTAGTGGTTCTTAGCTGCTCTACAAGCAGTATATAATGACTTCATGGTAACGTTAGAAGTCCCGTACTCTAGGAAGTGGTTTGCCACCATTCCGCTCAATGTAAAGTCACAGATACTACTATCGGGACTCATCACTGCCATCTCGATTCTAGTAACTACTATCTTCTACTTCAGGATTCAACCTGTTATTCCATTGTTTTACACCTTAGCTGACCCCATCGCACAGCTGGCACCCAAAGAATGGCTGTTTTTCTTTCCGTTCTTAGCTAGCATCATCACACTGATTCACATTGGTATAACCATTCAACTTCGTCACTACGGCGAACTCGTCACCACCATGTTCGCTTGGACCACCGTAGTTGTCCAGGCATTACTACTACTAAGCTTGGTTCGGGTACTTAGCATCGTTACCTAAAGGTTTGGTATGGGCATATCCTCAGCACTCATCGCATTTGGCTGCACAGCTGTCCTGGCATGTATCACATCACCATTAGTTATTTCTCTCTACTCAAGGTTTGGCTGGGTTGATGACCCAAGCACCAATACCCATAGCAAACGAACTCACACCAGGACTGTTCCCCGAGGTGGCGGACTAATCGTGTTCCTAAGTATCACACTAGTAGCACTCGTATACCTCAAAGTTGATGCCTACTTGCTCGCTATCTTAAGCGGCGGATTAGTTCTGATGATCATGGGTGTGCTTGATGATATCTTTGATGTTCACCCGATGTGGCGACTCTTAGCTGGCGGACTTGCCGCAACCATCGTGGTGGGATCGGGCATCGGCATCGCCTATGTTAGCAATCCACTAGGAACTGGTGTTATTCACCTCAACCAGCCACAACTAACTCTCAATATCCTAGGTGAAACTAGAACTATTTGGCTGCTAGCAGACATATTTGCTGTGCTATTCATTGTCTGGAACATGAACATCGTCAACTGGTCGAAAGGCGTTGACGGCCAGCTTCCAGGCTTTGTAAGCATCGCTGCTGTGTTTGTGGGATTGCTGTCACTGCAGTTTATAGATGACCCAACTCAATTTAATACTGCCCATCTAAGCTTCATCGTGGCTGGAGCATTTGCTGGATATGCCTACTGGAACTGGTTTCCACAACGCAGTATGCCAGGTTACGGTGGGGGCTCGCTGGCAGGGTACTTCCTAGCAGTACTTGCCATCTTGAGTGGAGCAAAAGTGGCTACTACTTTAATGGTCTTGGCTCTTCCTACTGCCGATGCGCTAGTGACTATTGCTCGCAGACTACATTCAGGAAAGTCACCAATTTGGGGAGACAGAGGACATCTTCATCATATTTTATTTGATGTGGCAGGATGGGGCAGAAGAAGAATAGCACTGTTCTATTGGAGTACCAGCTTTGGTTTGGGAATGGTATCATTATACGTATCAACCCACCTAAAACTGCTCATTTTGGCCGTAGTATTCGCAGCAGTTCTATATACGCACTGGTGGGCTAGACGAGCATAATGCCAACCAAACAACACTCCTATCCTTACTTGCTCCTAAAAACAGCTCGGCCCAGGCAATGGATTAAAAACCTGGCCCTATTTGCCGCTTTAGCTTTCTCAGGATTCTTTTTTTACATTCCCGGTGATGGAAGCACCCCCTACTTCTTAATCGTCAGCTTTGCTTTCTTCATTTTTTGTTTGCTGACTTCAAGCGTGTACATCATTAATGACATCATTGACCACGAAGCAGATAGCCAGCATCCGTTCAAGCGCAAGCGACCAATAGCCTCCGGTGATCTTCCAATTCCGATTGCCACGTTCACAGCCATCTCGTTAGTGCTTGTAGTGTTTCTACTGTCATTCTGGCTACCTTTCTTTTTCAGAATTTTAGTGATGGCCTACTTTGGTCTTCAAATGTTGTATGCCAAGTTTACTAAGCACATAGCTATCTTTGACGTCGTCTCGATCGCCACCGGCTTTCTAATCCGCGTCTATGCTGGTGCCGTGGTGGTCAATCTTCATATGAGTGTTTGGTTTTTATTAACTGTAGTCTCAGCCTCACTGTTTCTGGCCGTAGGAAAACGCCAAAGTGAGCGTACGCTTATGGAGGGAAAACCTGCGGGAGCCACTCGCAAAACACTCAAGCGCTACTCCCAGCGCCTACTCGATCAGTACACCGGCATGTTCGCCAACGCAACCTGGCTTACCTACGCTCTGTTTGCATTCCAAAATGAGTTTGTCCGACCAGATGTAAGATTTGGCAACTTGTACGCACTGCTTCCCAAGACACTGCACTCTCAAAAACTACTGATGCTGACGCTACCATTTGTGATCTTTGGGGTGATGCGCTACCTCCAACTTGTCTATGAGGATAATAAGGGAGAGTCACCAGAGCTTGTGTTGCTACGTGACAAAGTGCTCCTCTCTACTGTAGCTGCATTCGGTGTCTCGGTAATGTTTATTATTTACGGCCTAAGCTAGTTTGATCTGACATGAAGTCACTACTCCGCATACCTACTCTGGTATGGTTTATTTTGCTCTTTGGATTTGTTACTCGTCTTTACCAACTCCACCTTCCAGAACGATATATCTTCGACGAGGTCTATCACGTCGTGACTGCTAAGCTGATTGCCCGTAATGACTCGCGAGCTTTTGAGTGGTGGCACCCAGCTCCCGAACCCAACACTGCTATCGACTGGCTACACCCACCACTGGCTAAATATACCCAAGCAGCTACGCTACTAGCTGTCGGTGAAACGAGCTTCGGCTGGCGCCTCAGCTCTGCACTCACAGGAGTGATTCTTTTAGCCGCTATCTATGTCCTTACACAGGAATTATTTTCTAATCAAAAGATAAGCACACTAGCTACTGGCTTGGCAGCTCTTGATGGATTACTCCTCGTGCAGTCTCGGGTGGCTATGAACGATATTCATGTCACTTTATTCATCGTACTGGCACTACTAAGTTACTGGCGATACCGAGCTTCGCCGAGTATTCGCAAGGCCGTTCTGGTAGGCCTGTTGTGCGGCCTCGCACTTGCCTCCAAGTGGTCAGGTGCCTTTGTGATCATAACCATCATTTGTTATGAATTTGCTCAGCTGCTGTACCAGCACTTATCAGGTGCTACTGCGGTTAGATCTCGAGTAGTAGCTGCTGCCCAACTGATCGGCACCATCTTGCCCATCAGCAGCATCATGTACCTTGCTTCGTACTGGCAACCACTACTACAAGGCAAGTCTCTTAAACACCTCTATCAACTACACCAACAAATCTGGTGGTACCAAACAGGACTAACTGCCACTCATCCTTACCAATCACAGCCCTGGCAGTGGTTTTTCAATCTCCGTCCAGTCTGGTATCACGTTGAATATGGAAGTAACACTATCGCTAATATGTATGCTATGGGCAATCCGATCCTAAGTTGGCTCGAAGCTGCCGTAGTAGCTTGCCTGGTGACACTACTGCTTTGGAATGTAGCGAGTCGAGCATCACTACTGCCTACGTTATTAGAAAAATCTGCGGTGGCAAAAAAGCTACGATCATACACCAAGCACCTCACCAATCAGCCTGCTCTGCTTTTTTTACTGCTAGCCTACGGCATGACTTGGCTACCCTGGATACTCTCACCCCGAATACTTTTTTACTATCACTATACCCCAGCTGCGGCTCTGGCTGCGCCACTGACCGCGTGGTGGCTTATGACGGTACTCAACCAAACAAAAAATGCTACTGAACTAAAAAACAGGCAGCTTACTCTCTGGCTCCTCATAGCTGCCTGCGTCCTTAGCTTTTTACTCTGGTATCCCAGGTGGGTTGGCATCTCAGTACCAACCTGGTTTGATCAATTGGTGTACCAAAGTATCCCAAGTTGGAAGTGATAAGAGAAACCTAGTCTAAAAATGCCAAGCTACGGATCTCAGCTGATACAGTACGCAGCACATCTTTAAGATCTTCTACATCACTAGCAAGCAACTCAAAGCGAACAGCTCCCGACTTACCTTTATCTGACGGCCCTGCCACGAAATCAAGCTCACCATGCGTCACCTGACCTTCGAAGCTTTGATCAAGATCTGCCAACAACTTATAGAACACAAGTTGTCGCTTCAAACTACCACGAATGGTCTCTGGCACCAATTTCTCGCGATCTGAAAAGTATTGCTGCTGACTAGCTAACGTTCCTTCGATGTAGGCAGCAGTCTTAGGAGAGCCCGTTTTGTAATCGATCACTACAAGCGTCTTCTTAGACGCATCAAGCCAATCTACCCGGTCTACTTTTCCAGTCAGTCTAATGGTGTCGTCTAGCAAGACCTCCCTACCACCTTGACCAAAGGTGTACTCCAACATCTTGATTTGAGGTTGAGCTGACAGAGAGTGCTGAGCAGCCAAGTAGGCACCAAGCACAGCCTTACCCTCTTTATGAGCCGAGCGTTCATCGTTAGGATGCAAGTGCTCGTCGCTCAAAGCGTTCTTAAAGTGAGTAAGCACTTCCTGATCATTGGGCAGTAGTCCTTGGGTGTGCAGCGTACGAAATGCAAATTCTAGTGCGGCATGAATCGCAGTTCCAAAGCTTAGAGGGTACGTTTTTGCCCGAGGCAATCGAAGTATATTATTTTCGAGAAAAGTATCACTGTCTCGCAAATAGCTATCGAGAGCCGTAGGAGAAAGCACAAGATTTTTTGCGAGTATTTGAACCCAGCTCCTAAAAGCCATACTGTCCTGAACTGAGTAACTTGGCAACAGCCATTTGGGCTGATCCAACGAGGATGCATCTCCATCAGGCTTCCAAACGCCCAAGCTCTCCTGCTCTTCAAGCTCTCCGACAAACATACTCACTGTCTGTTCCTTAGAGCTCTCTTCATCGAGCAATGGCACACTAATGTGAACCTGCTCTCGAGCTCGAGTCAGCGACACATACATCAGTCGTCGGTCATCAGCATTCTTATCAGCTTTAGAGCTTGGTTTGAACTGCAACACGGAGTCGGGCAGTGGCAGCTCACGAGGTGACCTAGCATTCCCCCAGACTTTATCAGCACAGTTGGTGATAAAGACATACCGCCACTCTTTACCTTTGGCTCCATGGGCGGTAGTCAACACAATCCCGTCCTCGGAACCTAGCGCTATTCGCTGTTGAATGCTGAGTGAGTTATCCTGCATAGCTTGAATGATAGCCATAAATCGCTCGAGGTTGAGTTTTGACTCAGTGGCCTCAAGTGATTTAATCTCACGATACAGTGCTTGAACTCGCTGAATATCTTCGGGTTGAGCACCACCAGCCACTAACCAAGCTGACACTCCAAGTTGCTCCAGCATGTAGGGAAACCACTCCACAAACCGCATGTTGGCATCAGCTTTGATCAGTTTGCTAAGAGTATCAAGACAACCATAGAGTGGCTGTATCTCTAGCGGAGTTAAGCCAGCTGGCGCCTTCTCACTAGGCACACGCTCCATCATGAATTCATGTAATGATAGCTTGGGCCTACACTTGGCTGCAGCATAAGCCAGCTTCAGCACAACGCTCGCATCGAGCTCCAACCACTCTGCCAACAACACATCGTGAAGCTGATGAGCGGGCTCGCCTCGCTTCATAGCCAAAATGACCTCAAACAACTCTAGCAGCTGAATAATGATCCTACTCTCTAAAATATTTTCGTGACGCTGGGTCGTGTACTGCAAGCCAGCCGCATCCAACGCATCCATCCAACGCTGAGCTTCTTTATGCTTTTTGTAGATGATGGCAATCTCTTGGAGTGGGGTGCCCTGCTGGTGATACTGCTGTAACTGAGCGACTACTGTGGCGACTTCTTGACTGCTGCTCTCTGCTTTCAGCAGAGGAATTACCTCTCCCTGTCTCGTTGAGGCTAGTGGCTTCGACAGCACAGTACTAAGTGCTGGAGATAACGGCAGGTCTTCAAGCTCACCGCGTATGGTGTGGGCAGCCGCATCATAGATCTGCTGTGAACACCTATAGCCGTCTTCAAGCGTGATAACAGTAGCACTAGGGTAGCGCTCTACAAATGTAATCACGTTCTCAAGTGACGCACCCTGAAATCTATAGATGGTCTGATTGGGGTCACCGACTACAAACACGTTAGCCTGCTCACCCCAATGACTAGCTATGGCATCAACAATCTTATTTTGAGCAGAATTAGTATCTTGATACTCATCTACCAGAAAGTAATGAAGTTGCTCCTGATACTCTACTAATAACTCTGGCTCTCGCTCAAATGCACTAATTACCCACAGGATCATGTCTTCATAGTCATAGTGGGCATTGTCATCAAGAAAGCGCTGGTAGGCTCGGTACACCTCCACCAGCTCCTCCATAGTACCCACTCGCTTTTGAGCACGAGATCGCTTAGTAGTAGACAGTTCCGCTTGCTCTGACTCAAAGAGGGCGCGCTCTACCACCACCAACTTCTCAAAATCGTCTACTGATAACCCTTCTTTCTTAATTCCTGACAATGCCGAGCCAATCGAGCGGACATTGTGAAAAGCAGACCTAGGAGTCCTAAGATACTCTAACTCGGGATTGAGTAAGTACTCACGCAAAAACTCAGCCACCGCCAACTCTGTGACGGGCTCTGCCTCATCGTGGAGGTGAAAATACTCGGGGTGTGACAGAATCACGTCGTTGCAAAAGGCATGAAAAGTCTGGATTCTGACTTGATATGCCGCGCTGCCAACTTTTTCGAATAAGCGCTGACGCATAGTAGTTGCGGCTGCTTCGGTATAGGTGAGGGCTAAAACTGATGAGGGTTGGGTATCAGTTTGCTTGAGGATGTTGGCCACTCGCATCGTCAGTACCTCAGTCTTGCCAGTGCCTGGACCGGCAATCACCATCACTGGACCCTCGATAGTAGTCACAGCTGCCTTTTGCTCGTCATTTAGCCTGGAAAAGTCGCTATCGAAACTAGGGGTGAACATGGTGGTCATTGTAGCACTCCCCATCATGCCGAGGAGGATGTGCTAGGATAGTACTATGTCTAAATCTACCCCCACCAAATCCATCAGTCGCTACGAGTTCGTCAAGGTAATCTTCACCAACTTGCTTTTTACGATTGGTGTAATCGTACTAATCATCGGCTTCGTTAATAGCGTCAGAACAGTCACGAAATTAGTGGTGTTCGACGAGTATCCTCTTAGATCATATGAAGAATCTCGGTGTGATAACACTCCTGCCGCTCCAGCTGCACCGTTAGATGGTGAGCAAACAACGCCCCAGAAGTCAGCTCAAGAGTATCGCGAGGAGTGTGTCGTCAAACTCAATCACGATCGCAAGATCAGGCAAGTCGAAGACATTACTACGTCTGTGAGCTTGGTACTCGCCGGCGGCGCACTAGTGGCCGTGTTTAGACGATTTATTTGGGGGTAGGAAGTACTTCCAGCTATGTGAACTTTGGAAGTTATTCCATGTTGAATGACATAATAACTATTGTTTTGATGTCGATCTCTCGCTTAACGTTCGTTTCACGCCTCGCTCTGCACTAGTCGACCTACCCTCGATCATTCGCTCACGTTGTTCGCTCATGTCGGGGAGACAGGACTTGAACCTGCGGCCTCCCGGCCCCCAGCCGGACACTCTAGCCATCTGAGCTACTCCCCGTATCTACGTGCAATTATATACCAAGCACTCCACCCATCTCATCCTACAACCTAGCCACGGTACGGATTAGCTAATGCCCAAGCTTCTAATTCTCTTGCTAAAGCAATTGACAACGTAAGCATTAGGTCATTCTCTGTTTGAGTAGAATCAACTTTTCTGATGAAAATTTTGACTTCTCTCTTTGGTTTTTTTGGTACCCTTTTTCTAACCGTGAATACCCCAGAGACCACCGGCAGCAACAACTCCAGCCTCTGAGCTTCTCTTTCGCCACCAGCTTCATACTCACCTTCAAAAGTAATCCTGTACAAAGCATGTAGCGTCGGTTCCAACGCATCTGTAACTTGAATGTGGTCTAGAAGATCAGAAAGATAGATCTCAAGGTTTGACAGCTGCATAGTATGCTCGGGTGTCGCTCTACTAAGCAGTCTTGCCATAACAGCTAAAAGTCCAGTGGACTGCTCTGGAGGCTGTTTGGGAACTGGCAGCTTGGCACACTCTGCTTCAAACCACAGAAGTTGTTTGCCCTTATTTTTATTCAGGAAATGAGTGAAATACTCTTGGCCATTTCCATAGAATGCAGGTAGTGATTCTTGACCTGCATCATCTCGAGCATAGGCTCTAACTCGCCTAGTAAAAGCTGAGTTGTACAGTTGAAACATGTTGTCTGGATTCTTCCAAGAGGGCAAATTGCCCGGCAATCGATCGTGCTGAGGCAACAGCATAGATAACGTTTGAATTTTGGTCGGGTTAATAGCGAAGTCTAAATTGCTTCCGTCATCCTTGAAGCTAATAACAAGCTCATCGTCTCGATCATATAAACGAGTAGTTTCTTTAGAATCAACAGGCTGAAAATCATGCTTGACCACCAAGTCAGAAAACACCCTTTTCAAGATGCCTTGTAACTCAAATGATAGCTCAGGTCCTCTCATGTCTTGAGAAGTATTCTACGACACCCTGTCAAAATTGCTTGCCCGCACTACAGCTAAATGTAAGATTTGGATGGGAAGATATCTCTAATGACCCGGACATTTTCAAACATACTGCTGTTATCAGAATACTTACTTGATATTTCTAAAGGCTTAATGGTAGTCGCCATGGCAACCCCTCTATTTAGCTCATTATCAGAGTCTATCGCTACCTCTCAAACTATATTCACCGCTTTCATGCTACTTCTTTTTTCGTTAAAATTGCGTAAAGATGCTCATGACAACTAACCAAGGTGTAACCATGGCTTTAAACATGCTGCTGTCATTCGTGATTGTTGTTGGCGTAGATGCTTTTATACTAAAGAAGCTACGATGAACCCAGTCATAGAACTCACCAACCACATCAACGCCGCACTCGATCAAGTGGCGCTCTTCTATTCCCAGGACTGGCTGTTTTACTTGCAGCTAGTCATACTTCTAGTATTACCATACGCTTCCAAGCTACTAAAAAAATAACTACCCTGCCCTAGAATAGGAACTCATATGAGCAAAAACGGAAAATCATCCTCAAAGGATACTGAGAGCGCCGGCAAGTCCCAAGCCGTCAACATAGCCATGCAGCAGATCGAGAAGCAGTTCGGCAAAGGCTCGATCATGAAAATGGGCGACTCGCTTAAAAACATGGCCACCATCCCCGTGGTATCCAGTGGTTCACTATCACTAAACCTGGCGCTGGGCGTGGGTGGCTTTCCCAAAGGCCGCATCATCGAGATCTATGGTCCAGAAGCTTCAGGTAAGACGACTATTTGTCTTCACGCTATCGCCGAAGTTCAGAAGGCTGGTGGTGTCGCTGCGTTTGTAGACGTCGAGCACGCGCTCGATCCCGTTCGTGCTCGCAAAATTGGTGTCAACCTAGATGAACTACTAATCTCTCAGCCAGATTACGGTGAGCAAGCTTTGGAAATAGCAGAGACCCTGATTCGCTCAGGTGGCGTTGACATCCTAATCGTCGACTCAGTTGCCGCACTAGTTCCCAAGAATGAAATTGAAGGCGACATGGGTGACGCACAGATGGGACTCCAAGCTCGCTTGATGTCACAAGCTATGAGAAAGCTAACGGCAGCCATCAATAAAACCAGAACCTTAGTGATCTTCACCAACCAAATCCGCCACAAAATTGGCGTCATGTTTGGCAGTCCCGAAACCACCACCGGTGGAAATGCCCTAAAGTTCTACGCTTCACAACGCCTGGACATCAGGAAGATTGGCAACATTCAAGAAGGTGACAAGGTCGTCGGTAGTCGACATCGAGTCAAGGTCAAGAAAAATAAAGTTGCTCCACCATTTCAGATCGCTGAGTTCGATATGGATGACAATGGGATCTCTCGAGTTGGAGACGTAGTAGACATTGGTGTCCAAGAAGGTGTTCTCGAGAAAGCTGGTAGCTTCTACAAGTACAAAGGCGAGGTGCTCGCACAAGGCAGAGAGGCAACTAAGGAAAAGCTCCTCGAAGATGAATCCCTAACTAAGAAGCTCGAAAAAGCCATTTGGGACCAAATTAAGCAACCTTAGTGCTAGATCAAAAGTAGTATCTATAACTACTTTTTAGCTGATACATACGACAAAAACACCCCTTTCGCCAGGGGTGTTTTCATTGACTCAAACTCATTTGCGCAGTACAATAGCGCTAGTATTAGACAATTACGTAGTAGGTACTCACTAACAAGTTACACGAAAGCATATACAAAGTAGTCAATGAAACATTTAACTCTGCTAACGATCTCTCAGATCATACAGACACAACTCATCTCTACTTCCCTAGCCCAGTAATTTCTCGGGTTTGCTTTTTTAGTGTTGCCATACTACAAGCAACAGATAATGGATAGACGTAGCATGACTACGCTCTAGAACAGGAACTATATGTCATTTTTTTCAAATTTGTCACAGTTATTCGGCGAGGAAGGCGAGCAACAACCAGGAAAAACTGGATCTCGTCCCTCTAAAAAACAGAACTCGTCAAGCAAAAACTCACAAAATAAAAATAAAAGCAGCCATGCTAAGCGCTCTCCCAAGCCTGCTCCCAAACCCCAGCAGCAACCAAAGCCCAGTAGCTCGACCGATACTCGAGAGGCGCAAGCCAAGGCTAGAGAAATCTTAGTAGATGCCAAAGACGAAGCATTGGCTATTAGAGCTCGAGCTGAAAAACAAGAGCGCGAAATCGTAATCAAGCTTGAAGAACAACAGCGCGAACTTAATCGCAAACTCGACAAAATTGATCTTCGCCTCAGCCAGCTCGATGACAAAGAGACTCGGCTTGAGTCTGAAAAAGAGCGAATTGCCAAAGAGCTCAAAGACCTTCAAGACAACAAGCAGAAAATCATCACCAAACTCGAGAAAGTAGCTAGCTTAACTCGTGATCAAGCTCGTCAACAACTAATGGATCAGGTTAAGCAAGAAAGTAGCCAGCAGATGGCTCAGTTCATTCGTCAAAAACAAGAAGAGGCCAACGAGCAAGCAGATGATAGAGTTAGAGAGATCTTAATTGACGCCATGAAGCATGGTGCCACTGACTACGTCTCAGAGTACACCATCTCTACGGTCGCTATTCCATCAGAGGACACCAAGGGTAAAATCATCGGTAAGTCTGGTAGGAATATTCATGCCTTTGAGAACTACACCGGCGTCGACGTAGACCTAGACAGCTCACCAACTGAAGTTAGATTGTCCTGCTTTGATCCCGTCCGTCGAGAGATCGCTCGAATCGCCTTAACTCGATTGGTCAAGGATGGTCGTATTCAACCAACTCGAATCGAAGAAGTGGTGGATAAAGTCCGCTCAGAAATCGATAAAATTACCTTTGAAGCTGGTAAAAAGCTCTGTCACGACGTAGGTGTCTACAACTTACCTAATGACTTAGTCAGAATGTTAGGTAAGTTTAAGTACCGCTTCTCATATGGGCAGAACCTGATTGCTCACACACTCGAAGAAACTAAGATTGGTATTAAGTTGGCTCACGAACTGGGAGCCGAT
>CAZTEB010000003.1:30407-42003 GCA_964612735.1 uncultured Pseudomonadales bacterium | reverse complement strand
ATGCAAAATCGTCATGCCGCAAAGAAGAAAACTGGCTTGGGTTGGTGTCACCCACAGTCCTTCTTTAATCTGCTGTATGTCGGAGGGATTCTCGAGTAAGTACTCTAGAATGTCGCGTAAATGTGAAATCTGTTTTCCCGAACAGAAAGGTGATTATAGGATAGATTGCGCCGAGGGTCAAGCGGATTCAGACAAGAGCTTAGAAGTGTGTTACATCTACTCTTTTTGCCAGATCTTTGTCTGATTTCCCAGCGACATACATAGTAAGCCCATATTCTAAACAAACAAGTTTGTTAAACCTTACCAGTTTAATGAGAAATGAGCCCAGACCACCAGTTTCTCCACTAGAGTCAAGCCTACATTCTTTCAACAAGTGATTCAGCCTATGGTTGATGTCATCAACAGACAACAAGTCTGGCGTAAAAGTTGTCTTCATTACAATAAAATCCGTATTTCCTAAAAGCATAAACATAGATTTCATAGAACTAGAGCCCAATAAGTGAAGAAAGTCTTGTCCGCTAAAACCAGGGCTTTCTGGATGAACATGCATGCTTAATACAGGAGCTTGAAAACGTTCTCTTCCAGGCTCTGGATCTACATTTAGTGTAACTGAGTGACTATTACCAGCCGTAGTTTTACCAAAAATAAGGGTTTTTCTTTGGGAGTCTACAAACCCCGCTCGCGCTATTTCCACACCTCGCTGCTCTGCTTCAAGAGAAAGTTTGTCTAACTTTGGCCTGAATCCCTGGAGATGAAGACTTTCTGGCCTGGTTTCTCCTGGCAAGTTAATATTTAGTAAGGTCAAGTTGACCATCACTCTTTTGAAGTCATCCCAATTCCAATGACTTCCCAGAGCTTTGACGCTATCTTTAAATCTGCTTTCTGCAGTCCGATTAGAAGGGGAGTAAAGTTTGTCGATCATCATCAGCTCCAATACTCAGGATACTGCTGCATAAACTGCTTGCGAGCGTCGCCTTTGAGGTGTGGGATAAAAGGACGAAAGGTATTCAAGTGATCAGGGTGGTTTTTCTTAGCGTCGAGTAACTTAGCTATATAGTGCTGCAAGTCCTCAGCCACTCGGACGTTTTCGATGTAGAAGTACTTGCGATTCAGTCGCTGGCCACCACCGCTAACGTCTTCGTCCGTAGCAATGCCTGAGCTGGCTGCCGCGCTGCGAGCCGTGAATGTCCCCAGTTGAAATAGTGCTTGAAGCAAACCTTTGGTATACGAGCCGGTGTCTACGATCATATCAAGTGGCAAGGAAAGATTGTGACGATTAAACGGCGTAGTGGCGATGAATTTAGTCAGTCGTTTGGTGGTTACGAAACAAACGCTCTTGCGCCACAAGGTAGTCGCCCACCACCAACCAAATGCTAAAAACCCCAACGCGAATACTAGTGCTCCAAACTGGATAAAGCTGCCAACGGTGGCGTTAACTAAACCACCAGAAAAAGAAGTTAGCAGCGATGCCAACCACCAGCCAACCATAACGATCACTATGGACGTCGTCACCAGTCCCGCGCGCTGTGCCCAGAGTACGACTTTATTTGCGCGAGTAGCGTACAGAATCACTTCGTCAGAAGCTTGTCCTGGAAAGGTGTAGCTGTATGGAAATTCGAGAGTGGGTTGGCGAAAGACTAATTTCATATACGTTGAGTTAAAAGTGAAAAGTGGCTAGTGTAAGTTGCCCACAACATCAACGACGATCTCTCTACTCTTCTCAACTATCCACTGATCGCATAACTCATTGTATACTATCTACCCTAGGCACGGTACCAAAGTGGTCTAATGGCGAGGTCTGCAAAACCTTCGATTCGTGGGTTCGAATCCCATCCGTGCCTCAAACTTCCTCGTATCTACAAACTCAATTTCAACTTACCCCAGGAGTTGACAGGTTAGAAAACCTTGAAGCTATCTCTTTTCTTTCCTCAAGCAACTTAGTCGTCGACACCTCAGGATTGTGTTGATGCACTACTCTAACTTCTCCTCCCACTTCTGCCAAAATCGCTCTTTTTTTATCAAGGTGTGGCGAGTGTGAAGACACGGCCAGAACACTTGGCTTAATAATGTAAATCAGCTTCTTGTGATCTTCCGGGCGCGAAAACTGCTCCGGTAACACAAACACAACATCGACACTCTCAAGCTGACTAATTTGTTCAAGACGCTGGTGCTCTGAATGAATTGGGCGCCCCTCACCCTTGAGCTGCCTCACTCGTACGTCAGACTCCAAACCAACAACCAGCACGTCACCAGCTGCTTTGGCTTTCTCCAAAAAGAGTCTGTGCTCGTCGTGCAAGATGTCAAACACGCCCGTCACCAAGACGACGACATCATCCACCTCACGAGCAGCATCCAACACACCCGCCACCTCTTGATTAAGCTGAAAGTCTTCCGGCATTCCTGAAGTGTATCGCAGTCCAGCCACCAGCACAAACTACACATCTGTGATATATTTCCTTCTCAACTAGGAAGGTTGCATGGAGAGCATAGTAGCTAACGGAAAAATAGTCAGATGGGCAGAGGAAGTAGTGCTTGGTCACCCCACCCTACTTCGCAATCCAGAAGCTGATGAGAGACAAACAGAACGCCTATTGGCTCTACTCTTGAGTCAAGCTACTCAACCTACAGATGTAGAAGTCGCATTAGCAGCATTCCTAGCGTCGCACGAGCATATTACTATGCTCGATGTTGCCAGACTTCTTGTTTACTCCATAGATCTAGAAAAGCTAACTTGCATCAGTCAGAAGCCTGTCGCTAAACCAGACATCATAACTACAAGTGACTTCAGACATGCTTTGGCCGAAGCTCTCACCGCCCTTCCACCAACATTTCCAACCGACTCAACCATCGACGCATAATCTCACCACGAGTGTCGCGCGGATGAAAAAAGGCTGCGCATCGTGACACCACCTCGGTCGTCATGTGCCTGCGCATGTACAGCAGTTGCAATCGATAGGCAAACCAATCCAGCAGATCGCCAACTGGCTCCCACGCTAACTCAAGCAGCCACCACGGCCAACGTAGCAACAAGCCGGTTAGATCCACCGCATCTTGCCACTCAAGCTCATCATCAAGCAAGGTGGCTGGCAGAGCATCATCATCTTGCTCCACAGCCGTTTTCTTACCCAAAGCTAACCGATGTCTCTCGCGCCAGTACTGTGGCAACCAACGCTGTGTCCAAGCATTCGACTCAAGAAATGCTCGCTCAACTCCACCACGATCAAACACAAAGCGCGCCTGACACACCTCATATGCCGTGTAAAGCGACCGGCTGGCGACCGGTACTGCCAAGGATGCCTCATCAAGCCAAAGATTAAAACACCAAGTATCTGCAACCTCGCCATGTACCGACTCACCACGTTTACCAAGCGCTACGGCATCAGCTCGCCACGACCGACGCCTGCCAAACATACTGCTAAACATCAGTAGCACCAGTCGAGTCAACCACAACCTTCTGAACGACGCCACCACCATCACGTCAATGTCATCATCGGCATCAACAGCACCCAAAGCTAATGAGCCAGTCACCGCCACAGCCTTCACCCAAGGAAGATGTCGCGCAATACTAACCAACAATATTACTGATGCTTGCTTACTGGAGGCTTCTTTCTGACGCTCTAGGTGAATGTCAACAACGTTGTCCCCCACCAATTGAAACAAGCTCCCAACTTTAGAACACAACCCACATTTAACCAAATGGTTAAGTATTTCTTCAACCTGCTGTGAAGTGACGCTCAAGCCAGGAAGTCGCAACCAAACCTCGCGAGCGGTCAGCGGTGATTGAAACTGTGAAGAGTACGCCAGTGTCGCCAACACTCGAGCTTCTAAAAGCGACTCGTCACTCGAGCTATCTTGGGTGTGCACTTGAAAAGCCATGAGGCAACTATATACCGTAACGGGTGTTTGAGCTAATGAAAGAATTCTGAGCAACTAACGAGCAGTCGTCACGCCATACTGACGCAGCACCTGCGTTGTCCCCTGCGCCACAGTTGCCATGGCTTCTTCGGCAGACTTACCACCAACTACTGCGTTAACTGCATCACGATAGTACCGAATAAGTAGATCATTAATGCCATTGTCGTGCGTATATGAACTCAAGTGCCAACCCTGAGCAGCTGGAGCCGTCTCTAGATACGGTGAGACAAGTGGATCGCCGGCCAGCTCATTAGCTAAGTCAACTCTGCTGTACGGCTCACCAAAGGCGCGCGTTTGAGACTGGGCGCTATAGAGCTGCTTCATTACATCGGCGCTGCTTAGAAACTTCAGCAGCTGCCAAGCGGCATCTTTATTCGAGCTTTTACTACTAACGCCCTCTGCCCAGTACGTCGCCCAAGCAACTGGTTGAGCACCTAGTTTGGGAGCAGCCACAATACCAAAATCGAGATTGGGGTTAGACGCCTGTATTTCATGCGCTCGCCAACTTGGAGCCAACATCATCGCCACATCGCCACGAGCAAATGCCACGGTTGATGATGGCAACGTCTCGTCCCACACCTTATCTTTGGTAGCAAAGTTGGTGTAAAACTCAAGCGCTTCAGTCGCGGCTTGTGAGGTTGGGTTGGTGAGATCAGCACCATTTTGAAGCATGAGCAAACCGATGATGTCAGAGAAATGCTCCACATTAGAAGCATTGCCGATTGCCATACCAGCCCGCTCAATACCCCCATCAGCACGGATAGTGAGGGTGGTAGCCAAAGTCTTAACTTCTGCCCAAGTAGTCGGTGGCTGCGCACCTGCTGCCTGAAGAGCTTGCTTGTTATAGTACAGCTCCAAGCCATCGTACATCAGCGGAACACCCACTATTTGACCGTTGTTTTGAAGTTGTGCCGCAGCTACTGGATAGAAAGTCTGCTGATACTGACTAACACTCATCACTGAGTTGGGCATTGGAGCTAGCTCATTTTTGAGCATCGGTGTCCAAGAAGCATGAAATCGAAATGCGTCTGGACCCTGACCGCTAGCGATAGCCGTCTGCAGTCGCTCGCGATACTCAACGTGATTTTGCTTCTGATACTGAACCTTAATAGTTGGATTGGCTCGCTCAAAGTCTTGAATGACACTCGCCAACACCTCAGTTGGCTCCCATAAACCCCAATAGGTGATGGTAGTTTGCTGGGCGGGCACCGTAGTCCTAGTACTAGTAGATGACGTGGGAGTGGTTGTGGATGTTCCTGAGCCCGCAAACACAAACCGATATATCAAAAACGCCACCAAGCCGACCACGGCCAAGCCACCAAGAATAAACGGCAAGAACTTGAACGGCGACTGGCGAACTCTGGCAAATAATGGTTGCTTAGCACCTGGCTTAGTAATATTCGGTGACTCTGGCTTAGCGCTGGAACCAGATCCAGAGTTGGTCTTGGGCTGCTGTGGAGCAGCAGTGTTTCCACTACCTTGCGGCTTAGCGGAGACTGCAGGCTGCTGGGGAGCGGAGTTTTGAGCTGGTGGAGCAGGTGACGGAGATGGCGGAGCAGCGGCGGCCTTAGGAATTGGCGACGGGGGTGTCGAACCAGCCGGAGGAGCACCAAGCGGTCGTGGCGCTGCTGATGACTGAGCTAGTGTAGCTTGCTTGGGCTGTGGAGCACCAGCTGGCGCAGGAGGAGCCGCCGGCTTAGCAGTTGCCAAAGCTGGAGATGACTGCCGCAAGGAAGGCGGTGGAGTTGACGACCCAGCTTGAGGAGGCTGTTGAGGTTTAGGCAGTTGTGTATCAGGCATATAGACAAACCACTTACACAGCGCTGCCTTAGACAACTTCTGCGAGTAGAAAGTGTTTCACTAACGCTGTTATTCTATACTAGAATAAGACCAGAAGAAAAGATGAGCAAATCACACCAAACACCCCCCAGCTGGCTAGCAGGCTTCACCCTAGCTCTTCTGACGCTGAGCGTCATGTTGGCGATTAGCTCTGCTTGGTATTATCACGACAAAATCTACCCCAACGTAACCATAGACGGCGTGCACGTCGGTGGACTCACCATCGCCCAGGCCAATCAAGAGCTCAAGCCAAGCGCACCTTCTCTCCCGGAAACAACCATTGTCTTTAGCGTAGGTGACACAGAAATTGCCTCAACTTCCACCCAACTTGCATTTCAACCAGATTATCCTCAGACGATAGCTCGAGCGTACGAAGTTGGCAGACTAGGAAGCCCACTACACAGGGCGAGAGAGTTATTTCTACTAAGCACCACCACTCAACACCTTTCAAGCACGCTTACAGCATCACCCAAACAACTACAAGCTGCCCTAGAAGCTCTGGCTGCAGCCACCGACATACCAGGTGAACAACCATCAGTGGAACTCGGCATATCTGGTGATGCTAGTAGTATCATCGTAAACACTGGCTCACTCGGTCAAGAGCTCCAAGTCGACGACACCGTAGACGTAGTGCTCGCAGAACTACACAGCGTCACTGTTAATCAATATCAAGATGAAACCCCTAGCTTGCCTGCGCCGGACAGCGACACTCCTCCCCTCTTCTTAGACATCACCGCTGCCACAGAAACCACCTCTAAAGTGCTCAGTGATGAAGAGATGCGAGTGGCGACAGAGCGAGCAACACACTTCGTAGGACGAAGCATCGCCCCAGAAAACCCAGAGATTAAGCTTCGTCTCACCGATCAAGATTTACTCAGCCTCCTGGTTTTACCTGATGGCTATGATCAAGAGCAGCTTGCGGCCTTTATATCCGAGTGGAAGGCTAATGTCGACCGCCCAGCTCAAGACGCAGTATTCGAACATGATCCCGAGACACTTCAAGTACAGACCTTCACACCACACACCGACGGCCGCAGCTTAGATGCTCAAACCACTGCACTAAAAATCGTAGAAACCATGCAAAAAATTGAAAGCCAATCTTCAGAAGAAGTCGTAGTCACACACAGTGTTGAACTACCCATAGCCACTACTAGTCCCGAACTACCACTCAGCGAACTCAATGACCTTGGCATCAATGAGCGAATTGGCTTCGGTGACAGCGAGTATGACCACTCTATCCCCAATCGCATCCACAATGTCTCTCACACAGCTAATAAAATTACTAACACTATTGTGGCACCAGGAGAAGAGTTTTCATTTAATAAAACACTTGGTGACGTCTCGAGCCTAACGGGCTTTCGATCAGCCTACGTCATTAAGGACGGCAAAACTATCTTGGGCGATGGTGGTGGTGTCTGCCAGGCAAGCACCACGTTGTTTCGGGCGCTCCTCAATGCCGGTGTCGACATTACCCTACGACGACCACATAGCTATCGCGTCAGCTACTATGAACTCAACTCCAAACCCGGGATCGACGCCACCGTCTACTCTGGGGACGTCGACCTGCGCTTCATCAATGACACCGATCATCACATTCTCATTCACGCTCAAGCCTTCAGTGATGATCTGTACATGAAAATTGAGCTCTACGGTACGTCAGATGGTAGATACACCGAACTAACTGATCACACCACCTGGGATGCCCGCCCAGCTCCCCCAGCTGAATACGGCGTAGACCCCAGCTTGCCAAGCGGCGTCACTCGCCAAATTGACTGGGCGGTATCGGGCATCAAAGCTTCCTTTAAAAATAAAGTGTACGACAAAGACGGCACCCTACTGCGCGAAGACGAATACTTCTCTAACTATCGACCTTGGAGTGCTAAGTACTTAGTGGGGCCGTAGGCGCTACTTCTTCTCAGCCAGCTTCCCAAATCCCTCCAGTGCTTTAAGCACCTCAATCGGCATGGCGAAGATCACTGTATTAGACTGATCCGACGAAATATCATTGATAGAATTAAGCGTACGAAGATGGAGTGCACCAGGTGTGTTCGCCATCATCTTAGCAGCCTTCATCAGGTTTTGAGATGCTAAAACTTCACCCTCAGAATTAATAATGGTGGCTCGCTTCTCACGCTCTGCCTCGGCCTGCTTAGCCATGGTTCGCACCATGCTCTCAGGCAGTTCGATGTCTTTGAGTTCAACGGCCTCTACGTCAATGCCCCAGGCATCAGTGGTAGCATCCACACTCTTCAAAATCTTGGCCGCGATCTTCTCGCGATTCGACAGCAACTCATCCAAAGTAGCTTCACCGGCTACTCTACGCATAGTAGTCTGCGCTAGCTGTGATACTGCCCAAAACACATTCTCAACTTCATTTATCGCCTTTGCTGAGTCGCTGACTTTGTAGTAAATCACCGCGTTCATCTTGCACGAAACGTTGTCCTGCGTAATAGTTTCTTGCTTAGGTACGTCAACTGCCTTGGTACGAATGTCGACTTTCTTAAAAGACTGAAAGATTGGCACGATAAACTTCCAACCTGGTCCCACCACGTACGAAAACTTACCCATGGTGTACACCACGCCACGCTCATACTCGTTAATTTGCTTGAGCGAGAGCAACAAGAGAACGATTGCAAATGGAAGAAAAAAGAGAAATGGCATACTGCTTTCTATGTAGCTACTGAGGCTATTTTACCGCATGCGTATAATACCCCCATGGACTCCCGTTACGATCACTCTCAACACGAACAACAAATGTATCAGCTTTGGCTCGACGCTGGGGCATTTAGTGCTGACAAAAAACCGAGCGCTCCTCAGAAAAAAAAGACCAAAACTTCGACCCCCACAGACGTTAGTCACCCTCCACTTTCCACTGAGAGCTCTAAGTCCTTCACCATCATGATGCCGCCCCCCAATGCCAATGATCCACTCCACATCGGTCACGCCATGTTCATTACACTTGAAGACATCCTAATCCGCTATCATCGAATGCTTGGCGACCAAACACTTTGGCTTCCCGGCACCGACCACGCTGGCATCGAAACCCAGTTTGTATTCGAGCGAAAACTTAAGAAACAAGGCTCATCACGCTTCGCCTATGACCGCGAAACCCTCTACTCCATGATCTGGGACTATGTCCAAGAAAACTCCGACGTAGCCGTCAATCAGATGAAAAAACTCGGCGCCAGTGCTGACTGGGATAGGTTTGTGTTTATGCTCGACGATCGCAACGTCGAAGTGGCATTAGAAACCTTCCAAAAACTCTATCATGATGGTCTCGTCTATCGGGATCAACAGTTGGTGAACTACTGCACCAACTGCGGCACCGCCTTTTCTAATCTGGAAATCGAACACGAACAACGCACTTCACCTTTCTACACTATTAAGTATGGCGACTTTACGATTGGCACGGTACGACCAGAAACCAAGTTTCGCGATACAGCGCTAGCCGTTAACCCAAGTGACGAACGATACGCAAAACACATTGGCAAAACGTTCACTATTCAAGGCTTACTAGGGCCGGTAGAAATGAAAGTAATCGCTGATGAAGGCGTCGATCCTGAGTTTGGCACCGGCATCATGAAGGTGACCCCAGCTCACGATCCTCACGACTTTGAGCTCGGCCAGCGCTACGACTTACCAGTCACCCCCATTATTACCCCTGAAGGCAAAATGGATATGTCATGGTTCTTGGAAGATGAGGATAATCAACCAGATTCCAAGCAAAACAAAGGTCTTAGTCCCGAAGCACGAGCGCTAAAAATCAAATACTGGAACCGAGCCTCTATGTACCATGGTCTAAAAGTTGCCAAGATGCGCGAAGTCATGAAAGAACACTTTGAGGAAGATGGGTTACTCGTGAGCTACGACCCCAACTACACTCATAACCTCAGTGTGTGTTACCGCTGCAAGCGTCCTATCGAACCCCTACCTCTTCCCCAGTTTTTTATTAAGGTTGAGTCACTCGTCAAACCAATTCTCGACGATTTAAAATCGGGAGCATTTACTGTTCACGGCGCCGGTCATGACAAGATTCTCAAACACTGGCTGGAAAATTTACGAGACTGGAACATTTCTCGTCAAATCGTCTGGGGTATTAGAATGCCGATTTGGTACGACATCACCAAAAATCCCGACCTAATGGTGTCATTTATATATGATAAAAAGATTGAAATATCAGGCAAAATTAGTGATTTAATGGATGAGAAAATTGATCAAAGTCGCCACATCAAGCAAACAAGCATCAAAAAGCAAGGTACACACACCGTAGAAAGACTACCCAAAGCCTTCACCCTCGAGGAAATAACAGCTGGCCTTCAAGAGCTTAACGCGCCAGTGCAAGCAGAATATGTACTCTCCACCACCCCACCTGGAGACACCTTCATTCAAGAAACTGATACGTTTGACACTTGGTTTAGCTCAAGCCAATGGCCCTTCAGTACGCTTAAAGCACTCGACCACAGGAATGATGAAGAGCTAGGAACCGATAACTTTGAGCGCTTCTACCCCACCCAAGTGATGGAAACTGGCTACGACATTCTGCCATTTTGGGTGATGCGAATGCTATTTATGGGTCGCTACGCTACTGGCAAACTACCCTTCACCGATGTCTATATGCACGGACTGGCACGAGACCAAAAAGGTCAGAAGATGAGTAAGAGCAAAGGTAACGTGATCAACCCACTGGATATCGTGGAGCAGTACGGCGCAGATGCCCTCAGAATGGCACTAGTGATCCGCTCCTCAGCAGGACTAGATAAATCAGTCGGTCAAGCCGATTTTAAGGCAATGAGGAACTTCACCAACAAGATCTGGAATGCGGCGCGGTTCATTAGCATAAGTGAGTTTGAGATAGAGTCCGACACAAACAAAGCTGACGCTGCGTTTGAGCAGAAACTTACTGAAGTCGTGAGTGAAATCACCCAACAGCTCAACGACTTTAAAATTGGCCTCGCGGCTGAGACAGTCTTCAATTACTTTTGGCACTGGTACTGCGACGAGTGCATTGAAGCTACTAAAGAAGGCAAGCTCTCACCAGCTGTACTACGAGATGGCTTAGAGACGTTTCTCAAACTCCTCCACCCCTTCATGCCGTTTGTGACTGAAGCTGTATGGCAAGAACTATCCACCGATGTTACCAAGAGTAAAAACAACCAACTCATCACCCAGCAGTGGCCAAACTCATAATCATCCCACTTATCATCCACAGATAAAGCCGCTATCCTAAGTACCATGAAACGACTCCGACTTTGGTTCTTCAGCGCTCGCTTGGCGCTCGCGCTTTCCCCCACGTTCTTGCGCACAATCCTGGTAATAATTAAGCCTTACACCAGCTCACTAGCTGCCACCACACTGCTCGTCATATACCTCTGTTTACTTCTGATTCCCAACGCTCCCCTAGCTACCACCACTCCCCCACTAGCTCAAGAAACACCCATAGCTGATGCACTACACACCACCACATTAAAACTACTACCACAAGAAAAGCTTGACGAGCTTCGAACCCATTGGCTCGAGACACTCACTGTTCAACCTACACACCGAGATGCCTTACTCAACCTAGCTTTGCTTGAGGAAGCAGTTGGTAGCACCCAATCAGCTCAAGAATACTTTGACCAAGCCCATCAACTCGATCCCAATAACAAGGTGTTTAAGAAGTAATTTTGTGGATTTCACCGTCGCGAACAGCGGCAATGTATCTAATAGCAATCAACCCCAAACTTAGCATCATACTAGTGGTAGACACCGACTCAGTAGTAAAGATAAAACTGGCACCATCAAGTATGAGAAGCAATCCAAACACAACTTTTAACGTATTGTCTTTTTTTTTGAATAGGATAAT
>CAZTEB010000003.1:15251-30397 GCA_964612735.1 uncultured Pseudomonadales bacterium | reverse complement strand
AAAAGACAGACTTTCCTCTGGATTATGCATTTGAAAAAAATTTACTCGCCCTCAGGCTCAGAACTCTCGTCAGTAACTTGCTCTTCTCCACTCTCAGCAGCTTCACCCTCAGCAGCCTCTTCTCCCTCACCCTCGGTTTCTTCAGGCTCTTCAACGGGCTCTTCTTTAACCTCTTGGATCAAGACCACGGGCATTTCCTCGGGATTTTGATCATCACCGAGCACTAAGCTTACCTTGCTGGCATCAATCTTCAGATCTGCCATCGAGATCGAGTGACCAATCTCAGTCAATGACGTGACATCAACCTCAATTTTCTCTGGTAGATCAGTTGGAAGTGCTTCAACTTCAACGGTATCTCTAATCACTGTCATTACTGCGTCTGAAATATCAACCTCACCTACGATTTCAATACTCACCTCAGCTGTGACTTTCTCCTTGAGTGACACTTGTCTGAAGCTAACGTGCTCCACGTTACCAGAGACGCTATGAAGCTGTACTTCGTCGATTAAGGTAGGACGATTTTTTGATTCACCCTCTATCTCGAGGTATAAAAGGCCGCTCTCCCCAACTTGCTCATAGAGACGAGTGAAGGCCTGAGTATCTAGTTGAATGGCGGTACTTTCTTGGCCATCGCCAAAGACATTGGCGATTACTAACCCCTGGTTTCTGAGTCGTGAAGCTTTTTTACCAAACAGCTTTCTGGGCTGTACTACGAGTGTGTGATCTGAAGTCATAGAGGCGTATTGTACCAGGTGAACGAGGTAATTAAAAGTTACCCACTAATAGCAAGCTAAAATGCTGTTTTATAGCGCTAATTGAACAACAAGGCTCCTACCATTATCTGCAAAGTGTTTTCGACAGCTTCATTGTCACTAGATTGCCTATACGCAATAAGCTCAAACCCATGTACCTCTAGCTGCTCTGAAGTAAACCCACTAGTATTTTCCCCACTCATGAGAAAAGCGCTTAGTAAAAGCTCGCTCTGTTGCTGATTTAACACATCTGATAACGATACGATCTTGCCCTCTTGAACACGGTTCTCTAAGATGGAAACCACCTCTCCAAAGCCAGAGACGCCATTTTCATGGGTAGTTTTTACCCCAGTTGCACTCAAAGCTCTTAAAATAGCCTGGATTTTTGGAAGTGAGTACACACGCTCTCTTGGAGCCCTGGTCGCTCCATGCACATATTCCTCAGTCATTTCTCACCTCTCTAATTACTTCTATCGGTCAGACTATACCACATTAAAAACTCCCTGCAATCATCCCCCATCTAGACAATATTCATCTTAGACTCATCTAGCTATGGTATATTTTTCTCTATTTTAAATACGAAGACCACCATATTCACGTCTCGGCCATATTTCATAGTTAGTGTGGATTATAGTTGCACTAGACTGCACCAGAGAAAAACAGAGGTAAAAACAGAAAAGTGGTGTGAAATAAGGAGTGACTAGTTAACGAAAAGAGGCGCCAAGGAAGACGTGATCCATCTCAAACTCATCAAAGATGATGGTATCACTTACCACTCGAGCCTGAGGTGCAATCAGGGTAGGGGACATCGATGCTGGATGCGTGATTTTTACCTCAGTAAGCGGTTGACCAACCCCTGGCTGCAATTGATTAAAGAAAGCATAGGAAAAACCTGGGTTAGATTGATCTCGAGCCACCAAAGGCACCACATACACAACTTCTATGGTGGTGGTGGAGGAGATAGGAGTCGCAGACGAAATCCCCAAGATAGACTGTGTACTCGAACTAGCGTCTCGCAGAGCAGAGGTTGGTGCGGGCGACCCATTGAGGAGTACGCTTTGCACCTGAGCACCCCTTGGCAAAACCAGTCGCAGATACGAGTTATACGGGCCCTGTGGCCAGGCATTTGAAGCAGAGGTATTGGTGAGCGTAATACTACGAGTATGAGTTGCTCTAGTAGGACTCAGCTCAATAGCGTGGGAGTCGCTACGCTCAAGGTGATAATTGGCTTTGTTTATTCCCACATTACTATCAACAGCCGCCAGAGTATCGACTGAGCAGGGGAGAGAGCTAAGGCGAGTGGGGCAATCTGGCTGCACTAACTCACCACTCCAACCCAACAGTGACATACTTGATTGCTCACCCTGATCGGCAAGTGAAATAAAGAGCTGCTTTTGCTGGAGTTGCGCATACAGCGCATCCAAAACCTCGGGCAACAACTCAGGAGAAACACCGAGTAATCTCGTTACTAAAGCTTGCGTCACCACCACTGGATACTCCTTGGTAGATTGATCACCAAGCAGACTTACTTCAGAGTGGAATTCCAGTCGCTCTCGAATGTTTTTATGCGTAAGCACTTCGTTGTATGCCTCAAGTTCGAGTGGGCCGGTTACTTCAAGCATCGCCTCAAAAAATGAAGTGTTGATTGCGAGTACACCGTCAATATGCCCCTTGGTGTATTGCTCTAAAAAGAACCGGGCTTGATTACTACTAGTGGGGAAGTCTGGACTCCAATTTGCATCTCTGAAAAAGAGTTGCTGTTCGCCAAGTACGGCCTCCAAATCACCGGGGGGAGCTACTTGACCAACGGCAAACTGATCGAGTTCATACGAGCTCAACGTCTGCGTGTTAATAATCTCACCACTCTCAATACTCACCACCACTACACCCTGAATAAAACCACCAGTCGCTCTCAACTCCTGATCATTCTGAACCAGAATGGCGTACGTTCTTCGATCATCAAACGCCAGCACATCTCCAAGAATAGGCTGAAGTTGTTGGTACGAAATTAAACCTTCTCTGAGTTCTTGTAGGTGTCTAAAAAATGCCGTGTTTTGCTCAGATTCCAAACCAAGTAAACTAGC
This sequence comes from uncultured Pseudomonadales bacterium, assembly GCA_964612735.1. Taxonomy (GTDB): domain Bacteria; phylum Patescibacteriota; class Microgenomatia; order UBA1400; family PJMF01; genus CAZTEB01. Next base: position 27,561 of record CAZTEB010000003.1, on the reverse strand, counting down.
ACTATCCTCCAACCTAGTCTGAACCCTCGACAGCTGTTGATACAACATCTGTGGTGACGGGGTGTTAGATGTCTTATCCTGCTGACCACTTCTTCCCAGAAGGCGCTGCGCATAATCGAACTGCTCAAGCGAAAGAGTATATAAGCCATCTTCAACTTCATCGAGCTCCTGACCAACCTCAACTAGTGAGGTGGCTGTCTGCAAGAATGAGGAGGGCACTAGAAGCTGATATGCACGCACCTGTTGCTCTAACAGTGATGAAAGAGTGGGAATACTCCCAAGTGAAAACTCAGAGGATTGTGCAGTGACGTCCGGCTCACTTAGTAGTGTAGTGGTTAGTGCTCTCTGGAGAAGCACTTGATTGATGAAAAACAACCCACTCAAAAACACCATCCCCAAACCCATTCCCACAATACCCACCCCCAGTATAAAGACACCTTTATTCTTATGTTGTTTTCTTTTAATCTTCTTAGTTGTAGTAAGTGAAGAGGAAAGACGTTGCTTAGTGTGTTGCACTCGACTACTCCCAAATACAGATTGAAGTTGTTTTTCTAGCTTACCTAGGTTATTTTCTACTTTTTCTTGAATTGCAACCTCTTGCTTAGGGGGTGTAACAACCAACTTCTCCCGCGGTGGCGGAGTGGGTGGTGACTTTCTGGGTGAAGGAGTAGTTCGAACAACCCCACCCTGACGCTGAAGCGTACGCTTTCCAACTACCTCAGAAGACGCTTTTACAGTCGACTGCTGAGAAGCTACTGGCTTCTCACTCGCACTACGACTCTTACGAGCAAACTCAGGAGAGGGGAGTCGTTGTACAAATGGCGTCACTAGGGAAGGTATGTCTGTTCCAGCAAACTCAACCATCTCCACCGAGAGATCGGGTAGTTGTGTCGATTGCTGGAGCGTTTTTTGCACCAACGTAGTGCCGTGAATTCGACTGTACTGACGAAGTATTTCTGCCACACTATCAGTAATGGTTCGAGCTTCACCAGCCCAGAGAATTGACTCAGAAGAATGAGGTTGGAGTAGCACCACTCCCAAACGACGCACGAACTCTTCAGCCAACTGCGGATACATACATCCCTGACAGGAGAGTAGTAATGAATCAAATAACGATTGTGAACTAAAAGCACCAAACAACCACCCCTCGTCTTGATTGACGACATCGTGCCCTAAAATAATTCGAGCCTCGGAAACTTGATGGAGAAGAGCAGCGTTAATTTGCTCGAGCTGATGTGCGCTTTTGTACCACAACTGCGACTGCTGCCCACTCTCAGGAAGAGTTTCCGATCGACTTACAACGACAACATTTTGAGAGCCAGGGGAGAGAAGGTGAAAGAGTCGAAGGTACTGATCCTCAGACAACTGAGAATCAGAATCTACATCGAGCTCCCAGCCTACTAGCACTACCACCCTGTACCACTCATCTCCAAGTACATCAGGCTGCTGCAACGCTTGCTGGGGCGTAATAAGCTCGACATGCATTTCATGTCGCTTAAAAAGTGTCTGAATCTGGGTCTGTAACCAGGAATTTTCGGCAATAAGAAGAATTTGTGGAGTATCAGCTACTTGTGTTACAAAACGTGCCATACACCCATTTTAAAGCGATTGGAGGTGAGTGATAAGTGATAAGTCGAAACTACACCAACCACACTCGGCAAGTTATGACAAGCGCTCTGCATCCAATGCTTGATTTACCAAGGCATCAGCGGCTGCATTCTCAGCCCTAGGTACATAGGTAATGTCATAGGCGCACTTCAACTGCTCTAGTAACAACCAAGCTTGCTCAGCGAACTGACGCATTCGAGGTTCTTTTATCTTCCAGTTGCGCTGAAGTTGCTCCACCACAAGTTTGGAGTCCAACTTCCACACCACCTTCTCAACTTGACTAAGGTCTTGAAATGAAAGCAGCCACTCTAGAGATACTAAAAAACCCTGGTACTCAGCCTCGTTATTAGTAGCCACACCAAGTGTTTTCTTAATCTCATGAATAACTTCATTATGGTGATACACCACCACACCAATGGCAGCTGGGCCCGGATTTCCTCGAGAACCACCGTCTGTATTGATCTGCAATTCCATACTACGCAACTAGTCTTTTAAGCGAATAACTAAGCGACGACCAGAGCCTTCGCCCTCAGAAACACTCTCTAGCTGTGAAAATTGATCATCTTCACGTAACTCCGTAACTGCGCTATGAATGATAAATCGCTCATACGAAGAGAGCTGAGGAAAGCGATAGCTTCGACCATGTTCGAGTACGTACTCAGCGATCTCCCTAGTTTTATCTTCTAGCTGCTGTTGACGATCTTGACGATAGTCATTTATGTTTATGACCAACTTTTGATCTTGATACTGCTCACCAAAGACAATTCTGACCATCCGCTGGAGCGCAGCTAATGATTCCCCTCGGTGCCCAATAAATAACCCCACATCATCTTGTGGGACATCAAGCTGTACAAACACCATGTTCTCTTCACTTTTCTGATCAACCTCAACAGTTACATCAGCTTCATCTAAGCCCGCGTGCTGACACAGTTGTGTGACATAGGTGGAAATATCCATACTAACTCCCAACTACTTACTACTTTGAACTAAAGCGGCGAGCAAAAACTTGAGCTCGCTGCGCATATACTACTAGGCCACCAGGGCCTGAGATAAACCATTGCTGAACGACACTAAATACCGTAGTTACCACCCAATACAATGCTAATCCAGATGGGAAGCGAAGTGCGATAATTGCCGTCATGACTGGCATAATGTAGAGCATTTGCTGCTGCATACTCGCTGCCATTTCAGCAAAGTCTTCTTCCTTCTCATTAGCTTTTTGAACAGCTTTTTTCTTACTCGAGTTTGGCACCACATCATCCTTCTCAGCCCCTGGAGCAATCATGAGTGATAGTACAAACTGCGACAACCCAGCTAATACAGGTAAAATATAGAGAGAGTCTGGGTTAGCCAAGTTAAGCCATAGGAAGCTGAGATCAATCACTACACCCTCAATACTTTCTTGACCCAAGAACACAATCATAGCTCGGTACAGTAAGATCAAAAATCCAATCTGAACTAACTGAGGAATACACCCCGCAAGAGGATTGACGTTGTATTTTTTGTACAACTCCATCTGAGCTTTTTGTAGCGCTTGCTTATCCTTACCATACTTCTTCTTCAACTTAGAGATTTCTGGCTGCAGCTCCTTCATTTTCTTCTGAGCACGCAGAGAGGGGAGTGTAAGTGGAAGCAATATACTTCTCACTAGGAGTGTAAAAATAATAATCGCCACACCCAAGCTACCAGTTAACGTAAAGAGTTCTAAGATTACGTGAGTAATAAGTGATATTGCAAATGACATAGTATCCCTACCAACACATTGCGACCCGGCGCAAACCCCGCCACAATCCTACGATTGTACCACTAGTTTGCATCTGCTCCAGGGTGTACTGACTACACGTTGGGCGATGCCTACACACACTGTGATACCCAAAAAGAGACATGAGCACTACATGCTTCATCCACTCAAGACGCTGATACAGCTTAAACCACAGTGACATTACGACATTTTTTGTATAAGTGTAATAAGTTCACTTTGCAACTGCTCCTTAGTCGAATTAACAGAGGGGCGCGACACATACACCACTAGGTCATATCCCTGTAGTTTGTCACTATGCTTACGTAGCAACTCAAGCAATTGACGCTTAAGTGTGTGTCGAGCCGTAGCCAATGACATCACTTTCTTGGGGACAATTACAGCACCTCGTGTAAAAGTTTGACTATCTTGTTGCTGCCAAAATACTTTAAAGTGCTTTGATGTAATCACTCGAGCTGTGGTAAAAAAATCAGACTGTTTTCTAAGAGGAAACGTTTTGAGCACTAATTACCAGGTCTGCGCACCGTTAGGCGTTTTCGACCCTTAGCCCTACGGCGCTTAAGTAAAGCCCGTCCGATGTGAGACGACATTCTCTGTAAAAATCCATGCTTTCGCATGCGCTTCTTTTTCTTTGGTTGCCAGGTTCTCTTTGACATAAGGGGAGTATTATATCAGGCAAAAAAGCAGATTCCAACAAAAGACTCATTTTAAGTGTAAAGACAACTGCACTATTCGTTCAATCGAAATGGCATCGCCACATACTGAAAGTCATCGACACCAACCTCCCTGAAGAGAGCTGGCTTTAAGCTATCATTTACGAGCAACTGTAAGCGCTCGGGTTTTACAGCCGTACACAACTCGAGTAAATAACGCAAATTAAACGCAATCTCAAACGATGTGCCTTTCTGCACCACCACCGGCATTTTCGCAGAAAAACTACCGCGCACAGACGAAGTAGCGCTCAACTCCAGCTCATCTTCTTGAAGCGATAACTTCACCACATTAGAAGCCTCTCGAGCAAACACACCCGCCTGCTTCAGGTGCTGGACAAAAGTGACGACATCAAACTCAACTTGAGATTCAAAATCACTTGGGAGTATTTTTCTGTATGGCGGATACTCACCTTCAATTAACCGAGTGTACACTTGGTACTCACCAAGCACGAAATAGAGCTGTTTTTGCTCAGCTGAGTAACTAAAATCTAATTGTTTCAACTGTTGCTGCTGTGCAATTCCAAGCACCTCTCGCAATGCCTTAGCTGGAATCAAAAGTGAGAAACTCTCTTGCGAACTCTGAGAAGAAACGTCTAATATACAGAGCCTAAACCCATCAGTACTTACCACACGCAACTGGTCGCCAAACTCAAATAAGAGTGTAGTCAACACTATCCGCGCCTGATCAGTACCCACTCCAAATGAGACGTACTTCTCAATGCGCTCAAGCTCCTCACTAGTAAATGAATAACTCTCACCACTGGGTTTGGGAAACTCGGGAAACTCATCGGCGGGGAAGCATTGAATAGTACTAGAAGTCTTCTGGGTAGTAACATTTAGGGTTGTTTCTTGTAACTCCAACGTTACTTCTCCAGGTTCGAGAACAACGAGTGTGTCAGTAAACACTCGGGCTGGAACTGCAATAACTCCTTCTTGCTCTACAGTAGCCTTGAGTTGGGCAGTGGTACCCATATAGAGATCAGTGCTGGCGAGCGTTACGCCCTGTTTAGTCGCTGTGAGCAAGATACTATCTAGAATTGGCAGTTGTGGTTTGGAGGGAACAGTTTTTACGACAGTCTTTAGCGCCTGTGCTAGCGTTTCCTGTAATATTGTAATTTTCATTTTAAGTGTGTTTTTGGTAACTGGTACAGTATATCGTAGTGTTCTTATATTAAAGATAGTAGTTGTAATAGTAGGGTGTTAATACTTGTGAATAAACGTGCATTTTTAGTCAAGTTGATGCTACTTTTTTTATTGTTACTTTTTACCAGTCGTCATTGTGAATAAAGCGTGAATCTATTGGGGACTGTTTTCCACTGTGTTGTGGAGTTATAAACACTAGTCGTTACTTTACTCACATCTTTACACAAGCTTTTCAGAAGTTTTGCACGAGTTATGCACAGTGTGTGGATAACTAGCGGTGTTACTTGCTAATAGAGCTCAAACTCATTCTTAGAGCTGAAATTTCTTGACGAAGCATGTCATCTTGTGTGACGTGTTCTTCTATCTTTCTGGTGGCATGAAGAGCTGAGGTGTGATCGCGATTAGAGAACCAGCGGCCAATTTCAGTTAGCGGCATATGAAGCTCCTCTTTGAGGAGATACATGGCGACGTGACGTGCCTTTACGAGTGATTGTACTCGGCGTTTTCCGCGTAGTGCATTTTGTTTAACGTGATAGTGGTTTGCCACTGTTTTAATGACGTCAGCTGGGGTTACTTTAAGGCGCTTGCGTTGTTTGGCGCTACTTTCAAGCCGGAGGATTTCATCAATTAATTCCGAAGTGATTTCTCGTTGTTTGAGTTCAACCTCTGACTTTATTCGCGTCAAAATACCTTCGATTTTTCGAGCGCTATCGACTTTGGATGCGATGAGTTGAGCCATTTCCATGGTGAGTGAGATATGAAGCGCCTGAGACTTGATGAGGAGAATTGCGGTGCGAAGTTCAAATGAGGGTTGTTGGATATCAACCATTAGGCCAGCCTCAAATCGTGAGCGTAGTCGTTCTTCAAGCAAGTTAATCTCGTGCGGAGGTCGATCGGAAGTTAGGATGATCTGTCGAGCTTGGGCTGTGAGGGCGTTAAAGGTGTGGAAGAACTCTTCTTGTACGGTGTTTTTACCAGCGATGAACTGGACATCGTCAAGAAGTAGTACCTGAGCGGTTCGAAACTTATCTTTGAAGCGCAGCGCCTTCTTTGTTTGAATGGCGCTAACGATCTCGTTGGTAAATTCCTCACCCGTGCAGTAGATGATTGAGGTGTCTGGATCATTGGTGATGATGTTGTGTGCCACTGCGTGCATTAGGTGGGTTTTGCCGACTCCTACACCGCCGTAGAGGAATAGGGGATTGTAGGCCATGCCAGGTTGCTGAGAAACGGCGGTGGCTGCCGCGTGAGCCATCTCATTAGTGGTTGAGACGGCAAATGTATCAAAGGTGTAGTCCGGACGTAGGCCGGCTCGCTGAGCTGCTACTTTGGCGCGATCGAGTGCGTTTGAAGCAATGGTTTGGGGGGAGAAGAGGTCTTCAACCCGTGGAGACTTTGGTGGTTTGCTTGCTGATTGCGTAGTGTTAGTTGGCGCAGCTTGGGTGGGGGGAGGAGTGCTTGCGCGCTGTGGCGTGCCGATCGTGAACGTCATCGAGATCTCACGACCAAGTGTAGATTGTAGGGAGTCTTCTAATTTAGTGCCCAAACTTTTTTTGAGATTGGTTGAGTGAAAGGCGGTGGGGCTGGTGATGGTGCAAGTGGCTTTATCGTCGTCGACGAGCTCGATGGCAGTTAGGGGATTACCAAGTACCCAGGTGTTAAAAACAGCCTGTGAAAGTTGGGGTTTGAGTTCTTGGCAAACTTGCTCCCAAATCTGGTTTACCTCTGGTTCTGGGAGTTGATATGACATACTGCTGTGCAGTTATACACAGAGTTTTCCACATGGTGCAAGTGGTGAAAGTTGTTATGTGTTGCTCCAACTGGGAATAGCGTTGATGGTGGGGTTATTTTTCTGGTGGTACGTAGTCATCGATGCTGTAGCGGACGTGCTTGCTGCTATCGCTACGACCAGTTCCTTGAGAACCCTGTTTCTTTTCCTGGAATTGTTGTCGTTGAGAACTCGCTTCTTCGGGAAAGACGGTTTGGAGTCCGCGTTGAGTTGGGGCGACGGCTGGTTGCGTGCCTGCGCCAGTGGCTGGAGAAGCGCTGATTCTATTAGAGCTTGGTTGATTGAGTTCTGACTGAGGTTTACTGCTTTCGCCAGCAGCTACGGCATCTCGTCGTGCTTTGTTGTGATCAAGTGTTGAGCGTGATGGAGGGGTAGGTTGACTTGCTGATGAGGTAGCCTGTTGTCGTTGTCGCTTCAGCACCTCCTCAGGATTGGTGGTGATAATTTGATGTTCTTCATCGCTAGAGACAACCCGAAGCGCTACGTGGTTTTGACCCGCGAAGAAGATGCCTTCTCCAACGTCTGCAGAAACCAACAGTTGTCGCTCGCCTTGTGAGAGATAAAACGTTTCGGCCAACACGGGAATGGAAGCCGTGGACTGCTTCATGAGTAGCTGAATTGAGGCGTTTGAGACGATAGCTTTGCCGTAGTCGTTGTGTAAAAAGTCTTCGACATCTTGGGTGATAGTGGTGATGCCAAGATAGTACTTGCGAGCTCGCTTGACCATGCCATGAATAAACGAAGCGCTGTCTTGGTGTTTCATGAAGTACCAGGCTTCATCAATCATCAGCAAGCGCTTTTGGAGTTTCTTCTTGATTCTCGTCCAGACAAAGTCGAGGATCATGTACATCGCAATTGGTCTGAGTTCCTCTTCCATTTCTTTGACAGAGAACACGGTGAGCTGGTTGGTGATGTCAAAGTTTGAGGGTTGGTCGAAGATACCGCGGAATGAGCCGGTGATGAATTTTTCGAGTCGGGCTGCTAGGTTGTTCGCTTCATCATTTTCCATACCAATTAAGGCTTTGTATAAATCCTCCATAAGTGGTGGTTCGTTGGTTTGGGTGGCAGGATCAGGTGTAATGCCCTTGGCTTTGTAGGCCGCGACTAGAGCACGATCGAGCATTGCTTCTTGAGTATCGGTCATTTCGCCTAGCATTACTTTGAGCAATCCGTGGAGCGAGATAATTTTTTGACCTAGTTCGTTTTCGCCCTCTTCGTAAATATTGGAGAGATCAAAGGGATTGATTTTAGTAGCACCGCCGAAAGTAAAGTTGATGTATTCGCCACCAACTGCTTCAGCTAACTCACGATACTCTTCTTCAGGGTCAAGAACGATGATATCGAGACCAAACATCAACTGTCGTAAGATTTCGAGCTTTACGGTATACGACTTTCCGGCACCAGACTTAGCAAAAATGACCATGTTGGCATTTTCCATCTTAAAGCGATCAAAGATCACGAGTGAGTCATTGTGCTCATTAATGCCGTACATGATGCCGGTTTCCATAGTGAGCTCGGAAGAAGTGAAGGGGAAGGTGGTGGCTAATGAAGTGGTGTCCATATTGCGGGTCACCAGAAGTTTGTCGCTACCCATGGGTAGCGTGGTTTTAAAGCCTTCATCCATTTGGAGGGTGGCTTTTTTAGAGACGATGAGCAATGAACCTAGTGTTGACTGAATATTCTTGGTGACGATATCAAGCTCTTCCAAACTTTTAGCTTGGACAGTCACATAGAGTCCAAATTGATAAAACCGCTCAGCCCCCTTGGCAAGCTGCTCTCTAATCACTCGAGCATCCTCAAGCTTAACTTCGGTATTGATGTTGCTAATCTTGCCAGCCCTGATGTCAGATTGAATTTCAGCTTCCATCTCAGTGATTTTTCGCTTGAGGTTGTCCATGATTTCTTTACTATCCACAGGAAAGATAAACATCGAGACGTTCATCTGATGAGGATAGTTAATAAGGGGTGATAGCCAGTTAGCGGGTACGGTGCGAGGGTAGCCGGCGACGAACAACGTCCGCGTGTACGTAGAGTTGATTTTTTGGTACGTAAAATCTACCTCGATAGCTTCAGGGGCCACGATGTCTTGAATAGTGACCAGACCTTGAGCAAACTCCTTGAGTTTTTGCTGTTGAAGTTGATTGGCGGCAGCTTGTGGATCTTGCTCATCTTGGTCTTTTTTAGACAAGAACGGCAGCGAAAAGGGCAGCTTGGGCATGACGTTATTTTAGAGCGATACGCGAGTAGAGGTAAGTGCTAATCGCCAGCCAGGTTAAATCTCTGGTAGTGGAGCCATGGCGTCACTATCTTTAGCTGTGTCTCCGGTGGTAGCTTGAGTTGCGTCCGTGCTAGAGCCAGCTGGAGTTGGTGAGCTAGGAGCTGGTGCTGCGCCACTCGCTGGTGAGACTGGGTTTGGCATAGTGGGTGAGGGTGTAGCAGCTGGCGCAGTTGGGCTAGCTGGTGGGGTGGTCGAGCCACTTCCCATTGCTTGAACTGTGGAGTTGATTGCTTCCTGAGCAGCAGCCTCTGGAGTGCCGGATGTGGCCGGCGCACTAGGTGCAGTTGGCATGGGTGACTCTGGCGCTGGAGTCATGGGTGGTGTGGTTGGGGTGGGGGTAGTCGCGGGTGTGGTTGGCGCTGGCGCACTAGGTGCAGTCGGCGTGGTAGTTGGGGCTGGCGCAGTTGGGCTAGCTGGCGAGCTAGGAGCTGGTGTGCTAGTTGGTTGGCTAGGGGTAGTAGTTGGGGTCGCGGTCGGGCTTGGGGTGGTTGCGTCGGTCATGTATCCTCCTTGGACGCTGGCTTGTACCAGCGGTGTTGTGTAGTTTGTAGTGTCGGTAATCTGTTGGCCTTCTGCAGCCTCTGGATTGTAGCTTCCGTAGAACAGTTGGATAATTTCTTGTGTGGTGAGTTGTCTCCCAAACAAGCCAATTCTACTAAGCTGACCCAGAAAATGATCACGCTTCGGCTCGAGTATCTCCCGAGCTTTTTCCAATATAACAGATCTTTCCACTGTTGTCAGATCTGGCTGTTTGACCCCTGGGATTACGGTAGAGGGGGGTAGAAGACCCATTTCTAGCGCTGAGGCTGGCACTACTAAGTAGAACTTTTTGTCTAAGACATTTCGCTGCTGGATCAGCTCAGATACGAAGGTGCGATATCTACTAATCCAGCCCCTACGTAGTTCTGAAGTGGCGTTTTCTTCTTCTTGTTTGAGAAGGTTAAGGTAGCTAGTGACGTCCTTGGTCTGCGACCTGATGACGATCTGGATGGGATAATTGAGTGAGTTGAGCAGTCCAGCGTAGGCGTAAATAATAGCATCTTGCTCGTTCTCGGCGAGTAAGCCAAAGTTCATAGCGCTGACGCTAATTATCAGCGCTGTAGAGCCATCTTTTTTTATCAAGATGTCATTGGTGATGTCATAGATATCTAGAAAGACTTGGGTCGTAGAGGTAATGTCTGAGCTGTTGGGCATACTAGTAGGGTACAAGGTTTGGCTGGTCTGGTCTAGGGCTTGAGTTATTAGTATAACGACTACACTACGCTTCTGATCTCGACTGGATCAATAATTTCGCCCGTCAATGAAAGCTGCATTGGCTGGAATGAGAGTTCGGGCTTTTCGACTTCGAGAAGATACTCACCGTTTGAAAGCGGAGTAGTGATGAAGAACTGCCCCAAAGCGTTAGTCTTGACAGCCCGAACGGTATCTCCGTTGCTTTTGGTTTTAATCTCGATAATAGCGTCGTTGACGAGTTCGTCGTAGGGAGTTAGTACCATGCCGACTAGTTTGTTGGGCTGGGTGGGTTTGGTGGGGAAGGGAAGGTTCTGATTGAAGGTGACCGCTGAATGACCAGTGGTGTCTTGAGCTTGCTTGGCTTCATCTTGAACGTATGCGCGCTGATCTTGTTGCGATTGTTGGTGCTCTTGAGTCACAGCAGCAGCTTGATCTGTTTCATGAGTAAGGATGTTGATATCTGGCGTCTCGGGCACTTCGATGTCGGTTGCAATTGACTCGCTGCTCATGTGTGCTTTGGTGGCTAGCGGATCGCGATGGAGATACTTTGACTCCTCGATTTCTTCTGTGATGATGGCTGGGGCGGTTAAATCAACTTCTCGCTCGTGGTGACGCAGTTCGCGCACCCTGACTTTAAGTCGAGGCTTGGCTTTTTGAGTAACGGTGACGGGTGTTGTCGCAGGCTGGTGTTCAAATGTCTGCAAGATGTCATTGATTCGTTGTTGTTGGAGGGGGTCAACGCTAGTATCTGGGGCTGCGTAGCGTACGGACTGTAGGTACTCCTTAATTCTTTGACGGCGAGCTGGAGTTAAATCTACTTCATACTTGGGCTGTTTGGCGTACTTGGGTTGTTCGTAGGTGAGTGCCTCAGGTATCTTGGCACTGCGCTCCCAGTAGTATTTTGTAGGTTTGTACAGCACCCTGAAGAAGGTCATGATCCAGTGATCGAGAGGGCGTTCTTCAAACGGCACGAATGCTGCCATCGCTCCCAATGCGAAGCTAACACCCATTAGTGGCCACTTAATGGCAGCTACTAGATTGGTGGTATAGAACAAGAAAGCAATGAAGGCGCCCAGCCCCACTTCAGCAAACTGCTTGAGGGTCATGTTGCCGACGATGTGAAAGCGATAGCCGGTGATGTCTTGAGGAATTGGGTGTTCTCGCATGTCTGTGGTGTAAGCGGGGTTGGTAGCTATTTTCCAACCAAAACAAAGCCAACGACTATGGTTGGTCAGCTTACTGTCTCTATCTTAGCAAAAAACTGCCCTGGTACCTAGAGTAGGTGTACTTTGAGTTATGCAGAGGTGCTATTGAGCTGAGGTGGCGACGGCGGGGGTGATTAGCTCGAGATTCACGGTTTTTCCCGTGGGATCTAGAGCAGTGCCGCTAAATCTATAAAATGGATAGGCCAGTCCAAGGACATCGTCGTAGCGATACTCTATGGAAGCGGTGGTAAGCACCCCACTTGAAAGACTGCTGAGGTCTATGGATGCAAAGTCTTCACCAATGCTACTGATGACTGAGGCTCGATTGGCCTCTATGTTTCGCATGGCTTCGGGTACAGAAATAATTGGAAGGATGGCCTCATCTGCTTCAAAGTCTTGCAATTGTGGTTGAATAGTTACCTTACTTACTTGTGAGTTTCTATTGATGAATACTTGCGCTGGAAATGAGGTTGTTTTTTCAAGCATAACGGGAAAACCCTCGACGCTCGAAGCGAAAGGGATAGCTATGACCGTTGCCTCTTCTGAGTTGGTGGGTGCTAAGTGTACAGATCCACCTAGGTA
>CAZTEB010000003.1:0-15241 GCA_964612735.1 uncultured Pseudomonadales bacterium | reverse complement strand
TGGAACTAGTGGGGTATTTGGCAGGGCTTGGGCTATGAAGCTTGAAGAGACATCTAGAGCAAGATTAAGAGGAGGAAGAGGCTGCGTTACGTTTGCAGAGTCTGTGGCGTTTCTCACAGCGGTAGCTTGATTTTGTGTCAGGGTGTGAGGGGCAAAAGTATCGCCCAGCGACAGCGTGTACACCCTACCTTGTAGTAAGGAGAAGGCTTCATTCGTTTGTTGAAGGTTTAGATTGGTGCGCAGCTGTGTAATGAGCTGCTCTTCACTTATGAGGCCGACTGGAGTAGCGAGTGGTAGTGAGTTAGGAACCACGATGTCTTCACCGACGTACTCAAATCTGCCAAATTGAGTAGTGGTTTGATTATAGTTGGTAGAGATAAAACCAGTCTGCGGAATGGTCGTTTCTGGGGTGAGTGCGCGCAAGATGGCGCTGGCGATCAGCACGACCACTGCTCCAATTAGTAGTGCGAGCAGCCATTTGTTAGTTGGCGGCTTCATGACAGCTCCTGACTCCTGTTTTTAGCGCTGGGAATGGGTCTGGTACTAATAAGCTAAGTCGAGAGGGTTCTCGGGCTGGAGCTAGGGCATAGTGAAGGTGAGAACCCGTGGAGTTCCCAGTGTTGCCGACTGCACCAATTGGCTCGCCAACAGATATTGGGGTACAGCCGGAGGACACGATGGTACTACTGAGATGTCCAAACAACAAGCGGTCGTTGGGTCCAATTCCGGGTACTCCAGAAATGTTCTCAATTGTTAGGTATTTTCCATAACCTCCCGCCATAAAGGGGTGAGCGCAGAGGTCTCCCGCAAACGGTGCATATACGGGAGTTCCTACCACAGTTGCTATATCGAAGGCATCTGCACCATTTGGTTCTACGCCACTGGCCTTGTTGTGGGTTCCAGGCACAAGCCTACCTGTTTCATCAGGAAGTAGTTCGGGTTCAAAAGGTCGTTGGGTGATGATGCCGCTAGTGGGCCAACAGCCTTCGCCCTGAGACTGGGGGCACTCGCCTACACAAATGACTTCAGAGGTGCTAGCAGTAGTGGAGACCGACTGGCCATCCTCATCAATGACATCAAAGCTTAGGACTACTTGGTTGGTGATGTTGGCGTCCGTTACTGATCCAAATTCTTGGGTATAGCTGAGCGAGACTGGTGTGTCGGCTGTGATGACTTGTCCAGCGCTCAGTTCAGCTATGTCATCTATGGTGCGAGTGACGAGTTCCCCATTTTGCGATTGGCTAGCTTCTTCAGCAAAAGTCAATGTAATGGTGTCAGAAAAATCGGTCACGGTCAGTTCGTAGCTATCTTTTGGTGTGATAGTGATGGAGTAGGTGATGGTGCCCGGGAAGTCTTCGTTGTTCTCGAAGCTATGTCCTTCCTGAGCTACTTTCTCGATCTCTACATACTTGGAGATATCACCATCTACACCTACTGTAGGGAGAAGAAAGGCTGTTTGAATAGTAGTAGTAGTAACCATCGAGCCGACTGCCAACACGCCGACTGAGCCAGCTGCCGCTAAGCCTCCAATACCATTGATACCCAGTGGTCCCGAGAGAGTACTACTGACTGAAGCAGTGCCTTGACTAACACCGAAGTAATCAGCGATACCACTGAGTGAGCCATCGACACCAATGAGCCTAAGCGGTCCACCTCCTCCACCAATAAACTCGTTTCCTGCGTAGACACCAGAGGTAAAGCCGGAGGCGCCACCTATGCCAGCTGCAAAGGGATTGCCGCCACTAAGCAAAAAGCCGAGTCCACCACCAACGCCACCTCCGAATAAGCCACCGATGAAGCCACCCCAGCTACTTAAAAATAACCTAATCGTATTGGCTGCGAATAATCCAGCAGCCGCGAGTCCGCCTAGGATGACCTGGTTTTGCTGTTGCTCTGAGAGGCCAAGTGCTTCTCCTAAAAACTTTCGCGCTCTGTTGGTTGCCTGAACGAATGCGCCACCAACTACAGGAGCTACGGCATTAGCAGCGAGTGAGGCGCCAGTCACAAGTCCTTTTTCAGTTACGTTAGCCGCTGTGTTGAGCAATTTATCACCAGTTGCTGCCTGTCGTCTGCCCAGTAAGCCACGAGCTCGCTGTCGTCGACGCTCGCCAGAGGTCATGTAGCTCGTTACCTGGGCGCTGTTTTGCTGCAGGTACTCAGCCGCTTGGTATGGAACAAAATTCTGGGGGGGAATCTCGAGGTTGGTGGTTTCGACTACTTGTGTCCCCAGCTGGGCTATTAGTGCTCGACGCTCCCAGGTAGCGAGTTCATTCCAAAGTTGGGCTTGGAACTGTTGACGCTGTTGCTTTTGTTGGTCGACGTCCTGCTCGCTGAGACCGGGGGCGTCTTCTGTGCCGTATGGAGTGGCTACTAAATTGATAGCGGTGTTGGTTCCGACCCGAGAGACAATGCGACGAGTGGGGTTGAAGTTGGTGTCTACGGCTTGAGCATCGTCTTCAAGTCCAGCCCAGTGCTCTTGGTATCTACGAAGCTGAATATACCTTAAGAACTCTGCCTTAAGCAGCGCCAGCAACTGCGCTCTTTCCTGTGGGGTGCCTGATAGCTGAATATCGAAGTACTTGGTGAGATCTGCTTCGGTCAGATTGTTAATCAGTTGATCGGGGTTTCTGCTCAATAATACCAGGGTCTCGAGTGAGAAAAACAGGTTGCGACGACGAGCTCCATCTAGCTTTAGAACATCTGAAATAATGTCACTACTGGCGTTCAGTGAATTTGCGACGTCTTGATAGAGGAGTGACTCGATCTCGTCACGCACATTTTTGGGTAGGTCGAAGAGCCTGGTGCCATCAGATCCTAGTCTTCGTAGTGCTCCAACTCTTCGCAGGAATGCGGCGCGCTCTTGGATGCTCATCCCCAACCATATGTCTAAAAATCTACGCTCATCTTGATCTAAAGAATCGACTCCCTCTCGTTCTGCTTGAGCTAATACCTCTAGAAGTTCATCAAGATTTGACGGCAATCCGGCCGTGATTGGAGGAGTCTCTGGCGCTAGTTGCTGCTTAGATTCCTGATCTTGTTGTTGTGATGTGGTGGCGAGTATGGCTAGGCACTGTTCGATCGTTTGCTCAAGTTCGACCACATTGTTTCTGCTGGCAAAGTCTGCGGTAAAGGTTCTGAGGAGTGGGGCTATGTGCTGTTGATACCATGTGTCATTGAAAATGAGCAAGTTAGTTTCTTCGTCTAAATCAGCAGTTTCTCGTATAAATGTTTCGCTTGTGTATTCATGTTCTGAAATGAAGTCGATGGCTGTGGTTCGCAGCTCTGCGGTGATGGTGGAGAGCTGCTCAGCTAGTCGATCGACTAGCGCGTGGTCGGGCTGAGTTGCTTGTAGTTGGTTGAGAACAGTTTGTGCTTGGGTGAGCTGGGGAAGGTGGCCTATGACGTCATTGCTAAACTCCTGAGCTACCAATACTGCAAAGTCTAAATAAGACAGCTCGAGCGTTGGTTTTTCGTCTAAGTCTTGGCTTTCTTCACTACCGCCCTCTGCTTCACTGCCATCAGCTGCGACGTCGGGGATGACTATTTTCTCCTTAAGTAATGCCTTAAACAGCGACCCAAAGACAGCAATAAATTCACGAATCACTTGCTGGTCGTGTTGGGTTTTCTTAAGCTGCTCGAGCTCAGTGACCAGCGCAGTGTCAATTCCTTGCGTTTTGAAGCTTAGCTCATCGGAAAGAATTCGCTTGCGCCACTCGAGTTTTTTACCTTCTTCTGAGTGGTCAAGATAACCCAGGATTTGATCCCGGCTTTTGTGTTCTTTGTCTCCTTTTATGATGTCCCGAATGTGCTCGATATAGAGATCGAAGGTGCTGCGAGCCTCCATGATGGCGACGGGATCGTGATTAGTTGAGCTAAAAGTAACTTCAGTTTCGCCAATCTGAGTTTGTTCAAATGCCTTGGCTACGAAAAGCACCTTGTTGTCGCTGCCGTCTCCCCAGGCTGCCACTGGATCATTTTCGACAGCCTCGACCAGTGGTTTGAGATTAGTAGTGACAGCAGTAGTTTTTTCACCCTTCTCTGCTTTTTTGAGTGCCTCAAGCGCTTGGAGTAAGATCTGACACATCTCGCGCATGTTAGTCGAGTGATTGTCGAGGAGTGCTTCAGACGCTAGGCCAGCTGGAATGTCAGTATCGAGCACTCCGCCCGATCGACCCCAGTTATCAAGAGGATTGTCGTCGGCTTGTGGTTGCTCCAGAAGACTTCTAACAGTTGCGTTCGAGCCTTCTCGATTTTTGAGCCAAGCATAGGTGTCTCCAAGTAAAGAGGCGGCATCTAGTAGGTGGAGATGTTCGTCGTTTTTGGTTTGAGTCAGGGGAAAAGCATCGTCGCCAGTTCTTCTGCGATTGTGTGTCTTGAGTCGCTTAGGTTGGGACTCTTGTTCTAGGCGGACATAGACATCTTGATCGCCTGCAAATTGCCCGCCAGCTAAGAACGAACTCTGAAGTCCGCGAAGAAAGGTCTCTATTTCTTCGAGCGTTGACTCTTGATTAAGTCGTTTGGCACGAGAGATCGGATACGTGCCAGCTGGCATCCGAGAGACGGCGTTATTGCGTGCTTGGTTTGCTGCCTGCGCTAGTTTGTCTGAAGAAGGTTGATCGGCCACGGTGCATCTATTATAGCCTGGAGGCAGTATGACGAAAAGTCGTGCTTCCTGCTAATGAATTTGGCGAGATGCGCAGTAATTAGTAGTGTGATAGGCTGAGTCAGTAGTACCTATGATAGCCGAACAAACAACTCCGCAGCCACCAACCTCATCTGAGGCAGCCCCCCCAGCTTCTTTGGGTCTTCAACCAGG
This sequence comes from uncultured Pseudomonadales bacterium, assembly GCA_964612735.1. GTDB lineage: Bacteria > Patescibacteriota > Microgenomatia > UBA1400 > PJMF01 > CAZTEB01. Next base: position 10,425 of record CAZTEB010000003.1, on the reverse strand, counting down.
CCAAGTTACTGAGGGAGGTCTCGTTATCGCTAGTAAAAACATGTCGACCGATAGCATGAAGCAGATGGCGGCGGGTCAGCAGCCAGCTTTGGAGGGCCAAGCAGTCACAGCACCCAATTCGGAGAATTCTTCTAATCAGCTAGAAGATCAGGCACTCCAAAGTGAAAAAGTACCGACTGTGGCTGAAAGGATGAACCAGGCTGTTACTGATTTGGAAGCTACGTTGGGCAAGCCTCTTGAAGAAAAGACCACTCCCGACGAAGCAATCGACGCTTTTGTGAAGACTGAGGTGGAAGCGAACGGCCTTACTCCTGAAGAAGCGACGCAGAAGCTATCAGATTTTCGCAAAAATCTTATGGCCGCAGGCGAGGTAGCTGTCTCGTCAATGTTAACGGGAAACAGTGCTACTACTCTTATTGACTTAGTGCTTAGCCCTAAATTTGGTAGTCGAGCTGCTGCATGGTCGTCAGCTGCAAGCGGCGGCGAGCGTTTGGGCGGCGGCGAGTTTTCTCAGGGACAATTTAGGGATATGCTCAAGGGCAAGAGTGCTGAGTTTACCAAGGCGCTGCGAGAACTCTTCAGTTCAGATAGGGACAAGGGTGTTGGTGAGCAGGGCCTGGGTTCTGCACTAAGTACGCTAGAAAATCAAGCGAGTTCACCGCAGGATCGTATCAAGGCATTAGCAGAGATTTGTAAGAAGTTGGTTGAACTATCGAGCCCAGATCTGCCCGAAGCCCAGCAGGTTTGGCAGAAGACACAAGTGGCTTTGATCAAAGAACTTCAGGGCGAAAATTACGTTTCCTGGAAGATCTCCAGAGATGTGTTGCGTCAAGATGGCGTGCTTGGTCGACTAGCCCGAGGAGACAGTGAGATGCACCAAGAATTATTTGGTCAAACATCTGATGGTGGTGCCGACAACGTAGTTGACTTCAGGCAGCAACAACAGCAACGAGCAGCCTAACACATACTTCTTTGTGCTTTTTTCGGCTTGCTCAGTAGCCTCTCCAAGCACTACACTATTCATACTCAAACCCAGCCTGGTGTCCAGGCAGTGGGTTGTGTATAATTTGAGGATAGAGGTTTGTTATGGCTAATTTTCCAGAAGATCCAACTATCGCTAGACATGAAGTCGTCGCGGCATCAGCTCCGCAGAGTGCGGAGGAGTTTCTAAACCTCTATTTAACTGCTGATGTAGAGCAGCAAATCCTCAATTTTTACGAAGAGTTAAAGTCCAAACAAACCCCTGATGAGAAGACTAGGTTTATTAGGGGTCAGCTTTTTAATTTTACACATGGTAAAGATAAAGACAAGAAAAACATGGCCATGATCTTTCAGCTGACCGAGGAGCTAAAGGCTTTGGACAACGATGACCAGCAAGGCTCAAGTGCCAAGATTATAGCTGGCGCAGAAAGAGCTTTAGCTGATGCTGGTCTAAGCTACGACCAGATAAAAGCATGGATGAATGAAGGTCGGGAAGATGCTTCAGTAGTAAATTCATCCGCAGCTGTTGGTGACGGACAAGGCCAGTCTGAAGTGTCGCTGACGACTAGGGGGGGAGCTGAAGACGAGGACTCTGATGCAGAAGTTGCTGTGGATCGTCTTAAAGATCTGTTCCCTCCCGCTGAGGACGACGAATTTACCACGCAGGAGATGGAAGCAGTGGTTGTTGATGAGGATGATGACCAACGCCAACTCGATGCTGCACCAGAAGCAACCGTCCTGATTGAGGACAACATTCAGCTTCAGAGCGCAATAGAGGCGCTGCAAAAAAAAATTAAGCAAGGTAGCATCTCTGAAGACGACCAGGGCCAAATAATTGCGGCGCAAAACTATATTGCTGCCAAGTGGGGTCAACTGTCGAGAGTTGATCAGGACAGCGTTGGTTCTGAATCTAATGCAAACTCCATTGCTCAGGAGAAGAGACTCTTGGGAATTCTCGATTTCTCATTGTCTTTGCTCGAGAGTCAAGTTCGAAAAAGTGAGATCAATCCGGCTGGCAGCGCATCTACTACGGAACAACACGGCGAATCCATCAACGCTGCCGTGGTGGAACTTCGCGACCAAATCGCAAATTTGCAGTCACAGTTGGATGATGCAAATAGTAGATTGCAGTGGGGTAGTGAAACGCGCGAAGAATTGCTTCGGGAATTAGAGGAAGCGCGGGCTAACGCTGGCACACTCGAGCACCCAGAGATCGCTGCTAAAAAAGAAAAAGCCATCCAAGTGCTCAAGGACATAGGTTTTTCTGATGAGCTGATCGAAGGCTTGCAGACGGGAAATATCCCCAGTGAGTTGAATCCAGAGCAGGCAAAGTATTTTCACGCGTTTCTAGGCAGTCTCGACTTACTTACTAGCGTTGTTAGGAATTTTTCTGGAGTAGAGCAAAGAAGATCTTTTTCTAACTTTATGGCATTTTTGGCAGGCAGTACGTACAGAGATTTATTTACTGATCAAACAGAGCAAGCCCGCCGGTCTGTTGATTGGTTCCTTGAGGATAGATCAATTATCCAGACGGCCCGCGAACAATTTAGAAGGATTGTTGCTGCTCAGGAACAGAAGTACTCCACTGATCTTGCTCGATATCAACCCCTCATGGAGGCTGCTGGCAAAGTAAGCCATGGCTTTTTTGTTTCCGTAAAAGATTTTGTTCATGATGTAATCATATTTGGTCAGGAGACTACTTTTTGGAGGGATCGGTCAAACGAGTCAAGTGGATTGCTTGCTGTGTTTGCCAAACTAGCTCGCGAAGAGTATGGAGTCCAGGATCTGGACACTACATATGCCCTGAATGATACTTCTATAAAGACGTACGATAAGCTAAAAGCCGCCCTTGCTTCTGTGGCAGATCAAAGTCTAGTGCGCGACTTCTTTCACGAGCCCTGGCTTGCTGAAGCTTTGAAGTACGGTGCTGAGTATGGTGCGAACAATGACCCTCGGAGACCAGTGCCGGATGTTCCCACCTCGCCTGGACAACCTCGGTCTGCTCCAGCTAAGGAGATGGAAGAGGGTGCTGACAAGGGCGATGATTATTTGGATTGGGGTCTGCCTGAGGATGGAGAAGGTGACACCAGGGAAGACAGCTTTTGGGGTGACAGCGATGAGGCAGTGAGGAGAGCGGCGGCTCTTCGAGAGGAAGAGGAAGTTGAGGGTAAAAGGGCTAAGATTTGGAGAGTTGTAACAAATGGCGTGAGGTCTGTGTTTAGTAAGGTTGGCTCCAATAGGTTTATTCGCCTTAGTGGTGGGCCATTTCCGCTGCTTGTCGAAGCAACTAACCTAGTAAACAAAGCCAATAGTCTCTCTCAAGAAGCTGGCCGAAGTGATGATGAGTCATCAGGTGACAATCAGCTGTTCCAGTCCGCCCCCACGCCTCTTGATGTGGCACAACCGCCTCCACAGCCACCTTATCAAAAACCTCGTCGTCCCCTACCCGATGGTTCTTTTCTGCAAGATGATTTTGATCAAGCGGAGGCGCCTGAAGATGATGGTCAAGGAGATCAAAAAGATGATTATGACCAGTTCAAGCCGCCGACCAGCTCTCCTCGATCAGCTATGCTGAATCAGGTGGAGGTGGATGAAGCTGCAGCTGCTCCCACGCCTCAGCCCGATGCAGAGGAATCATTGAGGCAAGATGGGCAGCCGGTGACTAAGGGGGATGCTCAGCCAGTTGATAGCCGAGTTCAAACACCACCAGCGGACAGTTTGTTTGACCCAGGTTTTTAGAAACATTGTGAGATAGCACATATGGTAGAGATACTTGATCCACGTGAGAAAGCAGCAATCCAAGATGCTGCAAAGCGTTATTTTGTAGCATTTAATGATGTAGATGCGCTTAGGGATGCTACTGTGCAAAAAATGCGAGACATCATGGCTGATGCTACAAACACAGAAGAGAAAAATAGAGAAGCAGCAGCGTTATATAAACAAGAGGCCCAAAAAAGAGCTGCCGACATTCGCAGCGATGAAGTCAAAATTGTCGATCAAGAGCATCAAAGCCTTGGTGCAATCTACGACACTTTTGAAGCATGGAGAAGAGCGCAGCCTGATGATGTAACGATCGATCAAATTAGAGATTTTTTTGCTGCTGCTGGCATCATTCATAGACTGCGCACAGAAGCTCACTGGTCGCAACCAGATGATGTTGAGCCCTTTTTTGAAGCACTATATCAAGCAGAGAAAAAAGCAGATGAGCTTGGAGCTCCGGGGGGCGGCGTTACGTATGATCAGGTCCGAGAGTTGGAGGCGCTCGTGGATGCTGCAGAGCGAGCAGAGCAGCAAGCTGGTACCACGGTAGTCACCACTTCGCGACGACTATTGGTTCCTGTGGAGCAACAGCTACGTCAGCTCAAGGAGGACTTGGCTGCTGATGTATCTGACACATATCTAGACTCATTTGCTACTGCTACTGGGATGACGCCTGAGCGGCTAGCAGATCTCAAAAGGGGCATTGGACACATGAGGAACCTCAATGAGGATGTTGATGCTGCGCTAGAACTAGATGAGGCTAGTAGGAGAACGCAAATAAGCTATTTACGAGACAATAAAGATCTAGATCTTCAAGCGAGAGACGAGATTCTGCGCATTATGAAAGAGGTCAAGTTGGGCCCTGGCAATGAAGCGCGTATTCAGCAGTTTGCCAATGATGCTTATGCTCGCCTTGAAGTGCTCATTGGGGAAGGCACGGAGCTTGATGATCATACCCAAAGACTAGTATACGACTGGGCTAGTACTACCCTAACTCCTGACAGACACAGGACTATTTTCGAGGTTTGGAATGAAGTTGAGGCGCTAATGGTGGGACAGCGCCAACTCACGCCAGCTGACAGACGAGTGCTTGAACAGTCCAAGCAGCGAGCGGCTGAGGCACTTCGAGATCTCATCGCAGAGAACCAGGTAAATCAGGTAGATAATTTCCAGGAGAAACAGTGGTATCTGCAGGTGATTATAAATAGGACTGATGAAGCACTGAATAACATTGCTATAGATTTGGCCAATGATGATGAGCTGATCGTCGGCAATGGCTTTCAAAAAAGCTTTAGAACCTTCATAGATTTTGCCATGGGATCTTCTGGAGAGCCACCAAGGATTGTAACAGTCGGCAGTAATAGGAGTGACTGGTCTGATGATATGAAGAAGGCAAACGATGCCTACAGAAAATCTAGAGAGCTTGCTCCTGAGATGGAACAAAAGCTTGCTAGCAATATGCTTGGAATTTGGGATTTCATGTTCAAGACAATGGACGGTCCTACAATGGGCGTGCAGTCTGTTAATTTGGGTGAAGTAGCGGCAAACTATGTAAAACCAGTCGATATAAAAGAAATAAGAAATCACTATGGCATCACAAAAATGATGTGGGCTATGAGAAATGCTGCTATGTTGCTACTCTTGGGAAGAGATGTAGTGCATGGAAAAACATATTCTTACCCCGATGGCTATGTAAACAATAGTGACACATTTGTGGATGCAATCTATGATAGAACCTTTGCTGAGTTGGGGGTTTCTAAGGCAGACTTTTTACAGCAAAGCCAACAAATTGGCAGCGAAGAACTTTTGGACAACCTTCTTCTTTTTTCATGGCAAGTAAACGTTGGCCCAGGAAGATTGATGGATGAGGTATATAGCATACTTTGTCAAAAGGGCAGCAGTATGGCTCACAATTCAGATAATCTCAAAGATGACGTCGCGGGTAAAGAATCTATGCCACTCGCAACCAATATGCTATCCCAAGCTCTGTACAATATTATGAACACTCCAAACACACCAAAGCATGGGGTGATGAATGTTTTATTGTTTTCAGATGATGTAATTAAGCAGACTTTTGACCAAATGAACATGGATGTTCCCCACGAAGTTGTAGAGTTTAGAAGGTTGGGAAAGTTGTATTTGGCGGGGCAAATAGGTAAGAAGAATGTGGATAAGCTCTTTGGTATTATCGAACCAAAGCAGCATGTTGCTCTGCAAAGACATGGAATAGACTATGTTGGCAAGGCTTCCTTTTTTCCTTCGCCTTTTGAATCTATGATGGAAAGAGATCTCACAGACTATTGGCGCTATTATAATGTGGATGCCAAAGGGTTTGCTTGGATTGAGCAGGCACTTTTTGAGCCACTTGAGTCTTTATCAGTTGAGGAAGCAAAGAAAAAAATTATTGATTTTATTAAAAAAGGCTATGGTATGGCAAAGCTTGCAAAAGAAGGTTTTCCTGCTGAGGTTTCAGATAAAATGTTCCGACTATACATCTCTAGAGTTTTTAGGGCCTTAGATTATGGGAAACAGGGTTCATTTAGACCTCGTACATTTAGAGCTACTGAGCGCAGAACTCACGCGATACCTATCGCTCCAGATCATAGAGTGGAGCATATTGATGAGCTGAGGGTTTCTCTTGTTAGAGACATAGAGAGAGCTGCGACAACTCTAAGGTTTTACACAGACGAATCCTCAGGGTACTCAAGCGCTCAAAGACAGCAATTACTAGTTAATTTTAGAAAAGGTGTTTTGAGTTTGCTTGGTGCTGACGACATTAGAGTTATTGACCCAGGTACAGGTGAAATGGAAGTAGAGAGTTGGCATCATATTCCTGAGATACTTGCTAATGTGTGGTATTTAGATGAAATAGAAAAGTATGTTGTAGAGGTGCTTAAAGAAGAGACAATGCCTAGTAGAGTTAACACTATTCGAATAGCAAGGATGGTTTTTGGCTCAAAGTTTAGCCAATATGGTTTAATTCGCTTGTTTAAGCCTCCCTACCTAGCTCACGAGGTAAAGAAAGAATCAAAGGAGTCTCATTAGTTCTTAGTTTTCTTTATTAAGCTGGGACCTGGTTTTTTCCTTGACCTTTTTCATCTTCTTTTTCATTCAATGTCCTCTTAGCCCAATCAGATTCACTCACATGTTTGTCATCAACCCACTTTGCCGTCCTTGCAAAACCTTTTGAAAAGCCTGTGCCAAATCCCCTACGAAGACTGCCTTGAATGTAGGCCTGTCTTGGTAGGTCGATAACGCCCCTGCCAACTCCACCATATAGCTCTGCAAGTTTTTTAGTGGCATTTTCGCCACTGAAGCCACCAAGCGTATCTTTACCCCAATTCTTAGGTGCAGTAAATCCAAGTCCGGGCACGATTTCTTCTCCCTTGTAGCCCTTCTTCAACGCATCTGCTACGTTCTGGCCGAACTGCTCGAACACGCCGCCGCCGGCACCCATGGCTTTTTTAGCTTGAATGACGAGGTCGGTCATGATTAGTATCATGCCGAGACCGAGTAAGAAGCTGAGTAGTCCACTGCCAGCGATGCCCACAATGAACGGAGGTGAAAAGCCACCTTGTTCAATACCAGTGCCACTGGGGATCGCAGCTCCAGAAAGGCTACCGGTGAGTTTGTGATAAATAATGAGTATTAGTAGTACTACTGGAAAAGCTGCTAGGTTGCCCACGAGCCCTTTGAGCCAGCCGCCAAAAGTATTTCTACCAGGGATGGCGCCTAACATCAAGAGTAGAGGAGCTAAGGCAATGCTGATGATGATCGAGATGTAGGTCTTGAGTAATTCGAAAAATAATCTAAAAATGCCGATCATGATGGCTATGGCAATCACGAGGGCTGCCAGCAATCCGCCAGATCCAGCGAGGATAAAATCAATTTTATCTATTAATCCTCCGCCGATAGAAGCGTCTATGAAGCCAGACACGGCTTGAAACGCGTCGGCCCCACCGCCAGCTACTAGCTTGGCACCCATCTCAAATAAGTTGAAGCTAATGATGTCTTCGACGCCAAATACCGTCAACATTAAAAACATCAGAAGATACATGGCATCAATGAGTAGTCCCGCGATGGCATATGAAAAGGTGACGGTGATTAATGCCACGATGATGTTGGGAATAGCTTGTTGGGCCGTGACCACTGTTTGGCCACCAATTTTTTGTCGGAACATGATCATAAAGCCGATGACTAAGAAAATCAGCACAAACATTAGGTAGGCAATGTTTCGGAAGATTTTCCAAGTGTCTAGGATGGGAGTCAGAGATGAGAAGCCTACGCCCTGAGCATATGCCGGTTGAGCGACTGCTACGCCAGCTGAGTCTAGTAAGTCGGCTACGTAGGTTTGAGTGTCGGCTGCTGGTGTGCGGTACATGAAGGTGATGTAGCTGCCTAATGATTGAACGGCACCTAACTCTTGACCGCCGTCCGCGGTGGCAAAGCCAGTTACGCCGTCGATGATTGAGTTGCTAAAACCCTCATATATCTTGTAGGTAGTAGAGTCGATGTTCACTTTTCCGAGTGAGTCAGCCTCTTCAAGACCCTTCTTAAGTCGCTTTGATGAGGGAATGCCGATGGCGTCGTTTCTGCCGATGGCGCCTTCTTCGGCACCAGAATCAATCATGTCTTGTTGTTGAACTTGCGCGAAAACTTGAGGGGTGAAAGCGATTGTCGTAGCAACTAGTAAGCCAGTTAGAAAGAGGGTGGAGAAGCTTGCAGTCAATAACTTAAATCGATGAGCCGGTGAGGTCATGGTAAGCTGTATTGTACTCAAGTACTTGGCAAAATAAAAGCAGCGTTCGTCCGATAACATCTTTTTGTAGTGATATAGTTTTACATACTTGTTACCACTTGTGGCGCAATGATCTACTTTGATATAACTGTTCAGTCCATGATCTCTCAAGAAAAAGTAGAACAACTACAATCGTTGCTGGCTGACGTCAATTCGGCCTTGGTTCTATTGGGTGCGTCGCCAAGCTTAGATCAAGTGGCTTCTGCACTGGCGCTTAGCAATGCTCTTCAGCTTCAAGGCAAGCAAGTGGTACTAGCTTCGCCGGATGCACTTTCTGAAGAATTTTCGTCGTTACCTGGTGTAGATGAAGTGAAGCAGCAGTTGGGCAGTAAAAACTTGTCAGTTAGCTTTGCGTATCAGCAGAGCGCTGTAGATAAGGTGAGTTATCACATCAGCGATGACAACTCGACTTTTTACTTGGTGATCAAGCCTCAGAAAGGCCACGAGCCACTCGATGCCAAAACAGTGCAGTTTGATTACACAGGTGCTGATGCTGACATGATTTTTTTAGTTGGGGTGCATCAGTACGATGCGCTCGAGCATCTCTACACTGGTTACGAACAGCTCTACGAACAAGCTGCGGTAGTGACGCTTCATACTTTTGAGCCGAGTATTGGTCATGTCAAGCTGGATGTATCTGGTAGTACTTCGCTCAGTGAGGGAGCGGCAGGCTTGCTCAAGAAGTTGGGTTATCAAATAGATGGTGACGCGGCTACCAATCTGCTAGCTGGAATTGAGCAAGGTACTCAGAGCTTTAAGTCACTGACGACAACAGCAGATACTTTTGAAGTGGTGGCACACTTGATGAGATCAGGTGCCCGTCGACTCTCAAGAGTTGGTTCTGAGCTCAAGAACCATGTGAATCAAAAAGAACCTACTGTGGTTGCAAGCGACGGTGTAGTTTCTAGTATTCCCCGGGAGATTCCCCAGGTAAAACCAAAAAAAGCCAAAACAACTAAGGCTGGCGGTCTTGATCATCAGCCAGGTGAGGGGTCACTACTTTCCAAGTAAGTGATACAGCTACTGCTGCGTGCTCGCGGCAGGCGGCGTATTTTGTGCAGAACAGACACCATCATAGGTAAAGTTGCTCAAGATACCAATTATTTTGTTGAGATTGCTATTATTATAGCCACCCACATAGCCATACTTCTCAAGCGCTTCGTTATCATTCAAGGTATCTCGGGTGCGATAGTTATTAAGCGTGTCTATCATGCACTGCAGCTTTATCTCAATAGACTCGTGCCTTCCAGGAGCACAGCCGAAGTGAGGGCCACTGCCATCGGGGTTATTGCTGATTAGACCACCGGTTTCATTGAGCGCAATTGCGATGGCCAAGTACGGGTTTATGTCGCTTTGAGCTAGCACTTGGTCGATGATGTAGTCGTAGCAACGCTGACCACCACAAGTTCCAAACAAGAATTGGTTTTCAGGGGTGCCTCGATAATACGCGGCCCAACCGGCAAACGAATCACTGGGTTGTTGTTGCCATAACAGGTTGGATCTGAGTCTATTGGCATAGCGATTGGCATCGCTACCATCTACCCAAACTTCGATACATTGACTTGTACTATGGCCAGCGGCAATGTCTTCTGAAGTTCCAGCTGCCACGCCACCGCTGTAGTTGCCACTACATTTGCCGAGAAGAAATTCCTCAGTTGTTTTGCAAGAGGCGATGTAGTTGTAGCCTTTGCTGCCGACTACTCTAAGATTGAGTTGGATGTTGCGCATCAGCTTGCCTAGTACGCCACCTAAAATTCTAGGTTCATGGTCGCCCTCATCAGCTGTGACTGTAGCTAGTGGTGTGACGGTGCAACCAGCAAGACAGGCGCCATAGCCACCTTCTACATTAACAAAGTCGCCTGCAGCATTGCGTTGGTCACACACCT
>CAZTEB010000002.1:28338-43425 GCA_964612735.1 uncultured Pseudomonadales bacterium | reverse complement strand
ACAACTTCCGAGATAATTGTGCCTCAAAAAGGCCAAGCTATCACTGGCGTCATTAAGGAAAAAGCCAAGAAGATGTTGATCGTCGATATCGGCGCCAAGACTGAGGGCGTGGTTGCTGATAAAGAGTACTCGATCGCAGCTAACTACATCGAAGAGCTGAAGGTGGGCGACACCATCGAAGCTCAGGTGCTGTCATCAGTAAATGACCGTGGTCATATCTCACTTTCACTCAAGCAAGCAGCGCTCGACGCTAAATGGGATTTCTTCCAGACAGCCTTAGATGAAGGCCAGATCTTAGACGCCAAGGGCATCGATGCCAACAAGGGTGGCTTGATAGTTATGGTCGAGAACGTCCGAGGCTTCGTGCCATCGAGCCAGTTTGGTAAAGAGTTCATGGGCAAGATCAGAAACTTGCGTGGCAAGATTATTCAAGTCAAAGCCATCGAAGTAGATCGTGAGAAAAACCGCCTTATCTTCTCAGAGCGTCACGTCTCTGAAGCTGATGAGCTAGCTCAGCGCGAGCAAGCTCTCGAGCAAGTTGAGTCTGGCAAGGTCTATGACGGTGTCGTCTCTGGTGTGATGCCATTTGGACTATTCGTAACTGTCGAAGTGCCTGTCTCTGACGGCAAGGATGGTGAAGTTGGTCACGTCGAGGGCTTGGTGCACATTTCTGAGATTTCTTGGGAGAAAGTGCACGATCCTAAGGATTACCACAAAGTTGGCGACAAGATCCAAGTTAAAGTCTTGGGCGTCGATGATCACAATGGCAAACTCAATCTCTCACTTAAGCAGCTCCAAGATGATCCTTGGCAGTCGATCACTGATTCATATCAGGTCGGTACTACTTTTGATGGTACGGTCACTCGAGTCGAGAACTTTGGCGTATTCGTCAATGTAGAGCCTGGTGTAGATGGCTTGATTCACAGTAGCAAATTGAGTCCTGGTCAGATCTACAAAAAAGGTGATACAGTGACTGTGACAGTGGAGAGCGTCGATCCCGACCAGCGCCGCATGAGCTTGAGCGTCGTCTCAACCACTGCGCCTGAGATGTATAGATAAAGGAACAGTATGGCAAAACAACGCATGATCGTCACAGACGATCAACTCCTGATCGACATGGACTTACTCTTTAGCGCTATTCGCGAAGCCGATGGCGACTGGGAGAAAGTGGAAGAGGATATGCAGGCATATCTCGCCACCGTCCAAGCCATGAGCGAACAAGCTGAGTCCTAGTTTATCAGCCCAGCAAACCGCACACTCTTTTTCTACCTCTCGTCTGCCCCAGGCCAAAAAGGCCCATATATGGTATAATTAGACCCATAACAGGCCGATCCCACTGCCCTGAGCGGCACATACAAAGGAACTTATGCCCTACGTGATTACCGATGGTGACGAAGGTGTTCAGATCAACACCGGCACTCGTTTGGCAGTGCTTGGAGCAGGCGTCAATCTTCCAGAATTCCCCAAGATAGTTGTAGCACTTAAGAAGCTATTTGGTGACGATCTTCGCGTCGCTGCAAATGAGCAAAATGAGTGGATTAAGCGTGAGTTTGAGCTCTCGAACTGGGAGCAAGTCAGCGCTACCGCCCAGCAGCGAACCGAGCAAGTAGCTGATCAAGAAAAACTGCTGTACTCAGGCATTCTGCCGTTTGCAGATCCCAAAGAGCTCAAGCATGGCATCAAGGGTCATATGGTGCGTCCTCGTGACATTCACATCGCTAACAGTATTTGTTTTACTGTTGGTGGTGGTGAGCAAACCTATCACTTGGGTCAGTATCTGATCTCAGCTGACTGGGTGAGTGAGGTATCTGAAAAGGTAGCTAAGTCAGCTATCGAAGCGCAGGTGGCGTTTTATCAAAGTCTAGCTGGTGACACCAAGCTCTCATTAAGCATCCAAACAGAGGGCGAGCTCGGCGAAAAAGTTGCTGCTAAAAATCAGAAAGTCCTCGAGAAAATCGGGTATAGTTTCTAGCGAGCGTAGGCTCTTATTCGTTGTATATCGGAAAGTATATTCAGTACTCCAGGCATTTGGGCCCAGTAGTGAGTCGCCACAGATAACAATCTCATTTTAGTCATAAGCTGCTTGCTTGATTTTTGAGTTTCAGGAGTTTCAACACTAGTATTCTGTGCAGTATTTAGTGTTTCCACCTGCTTGCCAAGTTGCCTGGCGTTTCTAACAGATGGATCGTTGCTAACGAGACTTTCAAAAATACTTGAAAGTGTAGGCGATGCATTTCGGGACTTTTCTTTCATGAGGGGATCTTTCAGACTATTAGTACTTCTACAACTCTCAGATTCTACCAGCACACTCTCTGATACACAATAGATACACATAGGTTATAATGCTCTAGTTTGAGATAGTTACCTACTATGATTGAAAACCAGTCAAGAGCTAAGTGGACTATTGATTTGATGTGGGATCTTTTTGGGGAGCTCTGTGCTGAGGCCTCTGACCATAAAGTGAAAACGTTGGGACTGGTGCTAGTGCTGACGCTTTGTGGATGGTTTGCTAAAGCTACTCAATTTGACGAATCTAAGGTTGAGATAGCGCCTATAGTTGATGCAACCCAAGACGCTCAACCTAGAATTTCCTCAAGGCTTTCACAAGACACCCAGTCGCAACCATATACTTGTGTGATTAGTCCGCAGCTGGCTCCGATGGAGTTGGTTGTAGATCAAGCGGGCAACTGCTTGCGGGTGGTGGCTGGTGCCAATGCTCAGCCCATGGTTGTGCTGGTGGAGCAGGGCACTAACTATATTCTTGCAGTGATGACCCCTGATGAGTATCAAGATCATTTGGCAGCCGAAGCTGCTCAGCTGGCAATAGCCATGGACACCGCTGAATAGTGGTACCATACCTTCATGGCTAAATCATTATTTGTGTGTCAAAGCTGCAGCGCTCAGTTTCCGACCTGGCAAGGTCAGTGCGATCAGTGTGGCGAGTGGGGGTCGTTGGTTGAGGAAGTAGCTCCGCAGAAGGCTGCTGCTCGCAGTGGTAAGCAAGCACCTAGTCTTACTAAGCAGCAGTTAGCCAAAAAAATCATATCGTTTCCAGAGGTCGAGCCACTGAAAGGCTCCAAAACCAGGATTTCTACCGGCATTGGCGAGCTGGACAGGGTGCTGGGTGGTGGTATTGTGCCGGGAGCAGTGATGCTCGTCGGTGGTGAGCCAGGTATCGGCAAGAGCACGTTGCTGACACAGGTGGTGATAGAGCTACTTTTAGGCTCAGTCAGCGGTGATCAGACGATGTTGTACGTCGCAGGTGAAGAAAGTCCTTCTCAAATATCTCTTAGAATCAAGAGATATGCTGAAAATGAACACACAAAAACATCTACAAAAAAGCTCTCAAAATCTCTCGAACGACTGTCGTTTGCGACTACGAGCGATGTCGACGAGGTGCTTTCTATCATCGAAAGTACTAAGCCAGCGCTTGTGGTAGTTGATAGTATTCAGACACTCACTAGTAGCAACTTGACTGGGGCGCCGGGTAGTGTGGGTCAATTGCGTGAGTGTGCTGAAAATCTTACTTCAGCTGTGAAGCGGTTGGGCATCCCAACATTCTTAGTCGGTCATGTCACCAAAGACGGCACGATTGCCGGCCCAAAAGTACTTGAACACATTGTTGACTCAGTTCTTGAACTCTCCGGAGAAAGAACCGGCCAGTTACGTGTACTCAGGGCGATTAAGAATCGGTTTGGAGCGACTGATGAGGTCGGGGTCTTCAAAACGGTTGACAGTGGTCTCCAAGAAGTGAGCAACCCCTCTGATTTTTTCTTAGAGCAGAGTGAAGCGGGAGTGGCTGGTTCAGCCACGGTGTGCGTGATGGAAGGCACTCGACCATTATTGGCCGAAGTCCAGGGGTTAGTGGTGTCTTCACAGTTAGCTATGCCCAGGAGGGTTGGTCGGGGAGTCGAAGTAGCTCGAATGCAGGTCTTGGCGGCTGTGCTTCAGAAGCACTGTAAACTACCTCTGGGTAGCACAGATATTTTCTTGAGCGCAGTGGGCGGGTTTAAGATCCGAGAGCCGGGTGCCGATCTGGGACTAGCGGTGGCGATCGCTAGTTCACTCAAGAATACAGCACTTCCTAAGAAAACTGTCTTCATAGGAGAAGTTGGTTTACTTGGGGAAATTCGCTCAGTAAGCTACCTTGATAGAAGGATTAAGGAAGCAAAACGCTTAGGGTTCAAAAATATTATTTCGAAGCAGAATCACCAGAGCTTGAAGCAGTTGTTGAACAAACTGGGGTTGTTGTAGGCCTACTACTTTTTCTTCTTTGCATACCGCTCGCCACTGACTTTGAGCACTTTCTCTCGATTGCCGTTTGAGCTACTAGCAAGTGGTAGCGTCTCAGCAGGGAAGGGGCGGCTGACGATGTTGTCGATGGTGATTTTATTGATAATCTGATGTCTGCCCAGAGAGACTAGATCATCGGTCGAGTAGGCGTCGCCGTACTCTTTACTAAAGACTTGTGCGTCATCAGACCCCATCACGAAGCTGATCATGGTGCCGCAGTTACCGAAGATAGCCTTCTGGACAGCCTCTGGAATTTGGGCGATGTATTGATTTGCAAGGGTTAAGTTTAGCCTGTACTTACGAGCCTCAGATAAAATTTTAGTAAAAGAATCAGTGGCGAAGTTTTGGAATTCATCGACATAGAGATAGAAATCACGGCGCTGTTCCTCTGGCATATGGACTCTACTCATCGCGGCCAGCTGGATCTTGGTGATCAGCATGGCGCCGAGTAGCGTAGCATTATCTTCACCGAGTTTTCCTTGGGAGAGGTTCACCAGTAAGATTTTGCCCTGATCCATGACGTCTTCGATGCTAAATGAGCTTTTCGGTGCATTCACTACGTCACGGACCAGGGGTGACGACACAAATTGACCAACTTTATTCAAGATAGGAGCGATGGCTTCAGTACGTTGGCGATCGGGCATTTTCTCGAACTCATTCAGCCAAAAGTTCTTTAAGATGGTGTCGTCAAGCTTGTCGACGATGTTCTTTCGGAACTTGGCATCGGTCAGAATCTCCACGATGTCAGACATCTTGGCCTGGTCACTTTGTAGCAGCGTCAATAGAGCATTTCTCAAAATGTACTCAAGTCGTGGGCCCCAAGAGTAGGAGTACAACTTTTGGAAGACAGAGACGATGCCAGAGGCAATCAACTCACGGTGCTGAACGTGTTCGCCCTCGAATAAGTTTAACCTGACAGTGCGTTCTGGATCAGCGGGGTCGAGGTACACGACGTCGTTAATTCGATGAGAGGGAATGTAGTCGAGTAGAGTCTCGACTAAGTCGCCGTGGGGATCAATGACGCACATGCCTTCGTCGCTCTTGAGGTCATTGATGGCCATGTTGGCCAACAGCGTCGATTTACCAGTCCCAGTTTTTCCAATCACGTAGAGGTGGCGACGCCTGTCTGAGCGTTTCAGACCGTAGACAGTCGGAGTATTTTTGTACCCAACTCGAGCAAAAGGATTGATTTCTCGCTTTTCTTCAGAACTCATGCTAGAGCTCACTGCCGGCAAATTTTCGGGTGGTTCACCCAGCAGCGTCTTGCCCCAGGCGATGTTCGGGATGGAGGCCAGCTTAGCGTTTGGCAGATGAAAGAGCGTGGCCAGCTCGTCTAAGTTGAGGTGATTGCGCTTTCCAGAAGTGCTTCGAGTGGCAACTGCCTTGAGGAAGTTGTTCGCGAAGAAGTGGGGACGACGTAACGCGAGGCTGTTGCTAGCATTTTGAGTCATAGCCTGAAAAGCAGCCGCAATGTTCTCGAGTAGTAGCGTGCTTTGTTCCTTGCTATCAGATCTGGTCACGATTCTGATCGAGGCCTTAAGTCCCTGGCTTTTGCCCTTTTTGGTGCTGAGTTGGCGCTGGGAGCGTGAGTCGAGGAGTTGCGCCAAGCTTGTATCTTCTTGTGTAGTTTGAGTAGTGCCAGAGAGGCCAGCGGCACTTTTGAGCCCAGTCGCTTCTGCTAGGGACGAGTTGCTTGCTTGAGATACCACCATCTGAATGACGACAGTGTCATAGGGACCAACTTTAGCCAGCGTCGACAGCGTGGTAGCCAGGGGATCGATGTCAGTAAAGTCTTGGTATGTCCTGAGTGGATACTGTTCTGATCGTTGTAGCACTAGCTTGCCCATGCTCGTAAACTTACCTTGTCGTTCAGAAAAGCTGTCCTGATGATCTGGCAGAAAGGTCATCACGGGGTCGTACTCGAGTTCTCTAATCACTATCTCGGGGTAACTAGACTGCAGGACGCTTTGAAGGTAGGTCGTAAGTCGAGTGGGCACTCGAGCCAAGAAGTAGATGGTCTGGTTTTGAGCTACGATCTCGAAGCTCAACGACTCTTGGCGACTCAGCAAGCGGTGCCACAAAGAGTTCTTGAGGTTGGGAAGGGTAGCAAATAGCTGTGCAGCTGCTTCGGGGGTGTGATCCGCATCTCGGCCGGTTCTCAGCTCGAGCAACGTGTGTGGGGCGGGCATGGTGTAAGTATAGTTGATTGGTCGGATACTTTGTTGGTTAATTATGGTGAAGCGCGGCTGAAAGCATCAATTTAGCTAGCCAGTTTCATAGTTACTCACTCTCTTGTTAATGATGTGAATAACATATGTATTTACTGACTATTTTGTTATTAATATGTATTATAAGACGTTTAAAATATGCTTGTCAAATACTTATAGGATATATTTTAGCTCTTGATCAGTTATACCAGGGGGAGTACAACTTTCTGTAGGTGTAGAACCAAAAAGCCATGCCAAGAGCATCTGAACTCCCAAAGCAAATCGTTAAAGAAGTACGTGATCAATTGGATTGGCTAGGGGGATACGCTCAGCTTTTGCAGCTGCTGGCCTTGTATCCAGAAGAGTGGATGGTGCGCAAAGAGATATATGGTCATCAGTTTGAGATTGTGAGTTTCAATGCTCGGTCTGTGGGGCTTGTCACCTCCCCAACTACAGAGCTTAGCGTAGAAGTTATGAAACGATTTTTTTCGCCACATGTGCCAGATGGAACACGCATTACAAAGAGGGGAAACATGCTGGTGGTAACACTCCCAGAGGATTTTTCATTTTATGCTGGGGAAAATAGATCTGGGGTGAAATAAAAAAAGCATTATTACCGCTGGACAGACCACGAGTAACAATGCTTTTTTAGGTGCGAACTTAAGCAAGCTTAAGTCCAATAGAGGCCATTAGACAGGTTTTGGCGTCAGAAGTAAACTAGATCTTACTATTGATAACTACTCAAAAATAGATAGAATATAGGTAGATACCCCAAAGAAGAAGGGCGAAGTGTGGGAGTTTGGCTGTTGGGCAGGCCGCTGAGCTTCCACGCTCCGCCCTTCTTTGCGTAATACCTCAAGAAGCAAGATGTTTTAATAGTCCTATAATATTGATTTTTAGGGCATTTTAGGCTATACTACTATCCTATCAAAAGGCATCGTTATGCCTGTAGGTACTTCACAATGCATCATATTTCGTTTGTTTTACACCGGCAGTTGTTGCGTCAGCGACTTGGCTTTACGCGTTTGGCGTTAGTGGGTGAGAAGCCTAAGAGGCGCAGCGCGTCTCGTGTCCATGCTAAGGGAAGATCTCTTCGTATCAGCGTCAATGCCAGTGGCACCACCAAAGCTATTTTGAGAAGTATGTTGGTAGCGCTGGCTAACGTGATGCTTGTCATCTCGATAGTAGTAGCTGGAGCGCTATTTGTGCCACAGTTATACTATTCGTTGGTGCCAGCTGATGTGGCGCCCCTGCAGACTTTTTCACAACTACTAGGACGAGACCCCGAAGCCTCTAATTACGAGGAGCAAGCGTTTCAAGCACCTGTGCAGGAGCGCTATCTACCTCCCAAAAGTGAGTCGCTTCCGGAGGGTGATTGGTTGGTTATTCCTCGAATTGGTGTGCGCACTGAGTTGCGAGCGACTGAGGATCCTGAGGAGGCCCTGACGCAGGGTGTCTGGCAGGCGCCTGAATATGGTCAGCCTGGCGACCAATCACAGCCTATGATCGTCGCAGCTCATCGTTTTGGGTGGCAGTGGTGGTGGCAGACTGAGTACTGGAAGTACAACTCGTTTTATTACTTGCCTGATACAGAGCCTGGTGACACGGTTGAAGTCATCTCAGATCAACGTAAGTGGGTGTATGAGATCTATGATGGAGAAGAAGGCAAAGAAATCGCTGATTACGATGCTGATCTCATTCTCTATACCTGTAAGTTCTTGAACTCACCAGTTAGGCACTTTAGATATGCGCGTTTGGTGGATACCTCTGCTTCGACCCAAGCGTATAGAGTGGAGTAGCTTTTTTGCTGCTATTCGTGGCAAAATGGAGCTATGGCTCGTCCAAACTCTACAATTCCGTTTGCGCAGATGGTCGCTGTCCTGACCTGCGTGGTACTTCTGGGTGTTGGCATAGGTTTTGTCATATACTATATCCTCATTACTCAACTGGGTGGTTTTTGACTTTTTGATGATTTTTTGCCATAATATCGCTCATACCTCTGATTTTTTCTCTAAAATACATAGAACGAGTGGGCGCAGCAGATAGATGCAGGATACGTTGATTAGATAGTTTCGCCACTCAAGTTGCCTGCCTGGCATAGTAATCATTTGCCACACTACTACGCACGAGTACAAACACAGTATATAAGGACACGTAATGTCGAAATCTTCATCAGATGCCAGCTCGCTTGTTGGCACAGCACCAAGTTCGAAATCAGCGAACACCTCTCAAGAATCTAAAGACACCTCATCAAAGAAGGCAGATTCAGACTCAACTCCAAAAAAAGTCCCCGTTATGCCTATCAAGAAAAACGACTCCAGCTCTTCACAGAAGGGTACTGGTCGCAGAAATAATCGCTCAGACAACAATCGAGGTTCAAGAAACAGAGGAGGTAATAACTCTCGAGGCAACCACAACGATCAAGATAGAGCGACTGAGACTCTGACCGGTATCCTAGATACCTCAAGAGATGGTCATGGTGTCCTTCGAGTGGCATACTCCCAGCACGATCGAGATGCGTATATCTCAAGCTCACAAATCAGAAGGCTTAAGCTGAGACCAGGTGATGTCATCGAGGGCCCAGGTAGAGAGCCCAAGGAAAATGAGCGCTACTGGGGTTTGCTGAAGGTAGAGAAGGTTAACGGCCAACCCATCGAAGAGTACTCTTCAGATGGCAGAGGCAAGTTTCACAGCCTTACGCCAGTGTATCCTGATGATCAACTTGTCCTCGAGACGGGTGAAGAGCCACTCTCACTGCGAATCATCGACATGATCGCGCCGATCGGTAAAGGTCAGCGTAGCTTGATCGTGTCACCACCTAAGGCTGGTAAGACCACGTTACTTAAAGACATTGCCACTGGTATCGCCACCAACTATCCAGATGTACATCTGATGGCTGTCTTAGTGGGTGAGCGTCCAGAAGAAGTTACTGACATCAGGCGACACATCGCCAGCATCACCAAGGATAAGGGTGAAGTTGCTGCTAGTAACTTTGATGAACCCTCAGACGAACAGTGCAGAGTAGCTGAGTTGGCTCTCGAGCATGCCAAGAGATTGGTTGAAGCTGGTCAAGACGTCGTCATTTTGCTTGACTCAATTACTCGATTAGCTCGAGCGTATAACTTATCAATTCCAACTTCTGGTAGAACTCTGTCTGGTGGTTTTGATCCTGCTGCGTTGTTCCCACCTAAGAAGTTCTTTGGCGCCGCTCGAAACTTCGAGGTGCCTGGTAGTTTAACTATCATTGGTACTGCTTTGATCGATACTGGGTCTCGAATGGATGACCTGGTCTACGAAGAGTTCAAGGGTACTGGTAACCAAGAGGTGCATCTTGATCGCAAGTTGGCTGAGCGCAGAATTTACCCAGCTATCGACCCACAGCGATCTGGTACTAGAAGAGACGACTTGTTAATCGAGCCAGTTACGTATCAAACTATCGCCACATTGCATAGGATGATCGACACGCTCGATAAAGAAGAGCGTGCTAATACGCTGATTACTCAGCTCAAGAGAACAAAGACGAATAAGGCGTTCCTGGCGAGTCTTAAGGCGGCGTAAGATCTACAGGTACCAGGCAAAAACCTCAATTCAGGTTTTGTGAAGTGATTGAAGATCGCTCTCTTTGTGTCATACGAATTTACTCTAGATGGTACAATGATTCCACGCGATGAAATCCTTCTTTTCCAGGCTAAATAAACCACTCTTGGTCATTGAATTTCAAGAATTCGTAACGTTTCTGCGTAAGTATGTTCGCTCGAGGGGCTACCAGCGCTTTTCTCAATTTGAGGAGGGCAAAGGTCTCATTGTCGACTTGTTGTATAAGCAACGGGGAAGGTACGCACGACCATTCCTTCACTTTGGAATGATCAGTTTGATCTTTATGGTGATTACGTTTGGACCGTTGATCTTTGAGGAGCAGGAGGAGGGTCAAGTTCAGTCTGGCACTGGTGGTGTTTTGGCTACGGCAGATGCATTTTCTACCGACTTTTATACTACCCAGGCTGAAGAAGTTCGCCAATATAGAGGTGGCGAGGTGATTACCCACACGGTGGAGGACGGCGAGACGCTGTCATCGATCGCCACTCGGTATGGATTGCAGGTCGATACTATTCTTTGGGAGAATGACTTGACCGCACAGAGCACTCTCAAGCCTGGTCAACAGCTTAGAGTTTTGCCGGTGGATGGTATTCGCCACAAAGTTGCTAGGGGAGAGACTATTTACTCAATCGGTAAAAAGTATGGCCTCGATGATTCTCAAGTCCAGGTGATTGTAGACTATCCTTTTAATGAATTTAGAAATAATGAGACGTTTGAGCTGGCGATCGGCCAGCAGTTGATGGTGCCAGATGGTGCTAAGCCAAACGTAGTCAGAACGGCGCCTGCTCGGACTGCTGTGGCGTTTACACCTGACGCAGGAGCTGTCAGCGCCACTGGCTCGTTCGTCTGGCCAGCGCAAGGTGGTATCAGTCAGGGTTATCGGTTCTATCACCGCGCCATCGACATCTCGAACCGCGGTGGCGGCCCTATCTTAGCTGCTGATAGCGGTGTGGTGACGGTGGCTGGCTGGATCGATAATAGTGGCTATGGTAATCGAGTCATGGTCGATCATGGCAATGGCTTCGTCACCCTGTATGCTCACTTGAGTGTGATCCAAGTTCAGCCTGGTCAACGTGTCTCTAGGGGTAGTTTGTTGGGTCAAATGGGAAGCACTGGTCGTAGTACTGGTACCCACTTGCACTTTGAGATTCGCCAGGGTGGCGTGCTGCTTAATCCATTGACGTACTTGCGCTAAGCAAGCGTTTGGCCCTTTTCCTTCCTGAGGTACAATAGAGCTATGATTGATCTTGTAAAAGTACTGCTAACTGCCGGTGACGGTGGCAATGGCAGAGTAGCCTTCCGTCGTGAGAAGTACGTTCCCAAGGGTGGCCCTAGTGGTGGTCAAGGTGGCGATGGTGGTGACGTGATACTCCGAGCCACTAAGGACAAAAACACGCTGTATCACCTGGCTGGCATCAAGCAGATAGAGGCTGGTGATGGCACTCCTGGCGGAAAAAAGCAGATGACGGGACCGGCGGGTGAGGATGTGGTAGTCGAAGTACCTCTGGGGACTGTCGTCTGGCAACTCGGTGAGAATGATGTGGCAAAGCAGCGCCGTCAGCGAGGCAAGGGTTTGGCTGATACTACGCGTAAACCACAAGTAAGGCTCGAGAAGTACTACCTCGAGGCTGAGGGGCAGGCACCACCACCCCGCGATCGAGATCTTCTCGACACTACTACATTCGACGCCTGTAATCCTAAGGAGTTCTCAAGGCAAGACCTCGAGAAGCGAGAGTTAGCTGTTTTGAGTGGGGATGGTCAAGAGCTGCGTATTTGCCAAGGAGGCTTCGGTGGCAGGGGTAATGTCTCATTCAAGGGTCCTGAGAACGTAACACCACTTGAGGCCGAGTTTGGTAGCTTTGGTGAGCGCAGAGCAGTCGTTTTGGAGCTAAAGCTCTTGGCAGACGTTGGCTTAGTCGGAAACCCAAGTGTAGGTAAAAGTACATTCTTGGCTACGGTCACCAAGGCTCAGCCTAAGATAGCGGCATATCACTTCACCACGCTGACGCCACAACTTGGCGTATGGCAACTGAACTCTGAGGTGCAAGTGGTGCTGGCTGATATTCCAGGCTTGATTGAAGGTGCAAGTCAAGGTAAGGGCTTAGGATATTCATTCCTGCGACACATAGAAGCTTGTAGAGCGCTGGTGGTGATGGTAAGTCTGGACCCAGCCTTACTTCATGCCGATGGTCCCAGCGATCAGAGTAAAGCAGAACAATTGTGGCTGCAGTATCAGGGAGTACTGCAAGAGCTTTCAGACTATCAGCCCAAGCTAACTCAGAAGCCCCAAGTGGTGGTTTTGACTAAGGCAGAGTTGTATCCCAAGGCAGTTCTCAAGGCGTGCACTACACATTTCAAGACCAACGGCATTGATCTGCAATCCGTAAGTTCTGCAACTGGTCGAGGAGTGAAGGAGTTGGGTGGGCTAGTCTACAAATCACTATCCTGAACAGCCGCGCCTTCAGGGGCGGTTTCTAGCGGTTCTTCTTGAGGTTGTGAGAGTGTTTCCTGAGCAGATGTATTGATATTTTCGTCGAGAATCGATGGAGCAGTGGTGCTTGAAGTACCCTGGTCTGTTTGATCAGCTTGATCAGCTGGTTGATCACTTTGTTCTTCAGCTGCCTCAGCTAACAGAGCCTCGACCTCCTGTAGCTCCTCTTGAGCTCTGACGTAGTCATCCGTGTCTGGCTGCACCAAGCGCAGTGTCTCTTGATACATTCGTCGTGATGCCTCCAAATTACCAGCCTCTCGGTAGCTATTGGCTAAGTTATAGAGCGCGTTCGGAAGATCACCCTTTAAGCTGACTGCTTGCTCAAAGAACTGAGTCGCTTGAGCATACTGTTCAGCTGCATAAAAGATACCACCAAGCTCAATTCGAAGTGTGGGGTCATTGGGTGAGGCTTGGATGGCACTCACGTACGAGTTGACGGCCCATTGATCCGCACCCTCGGCTACCCCAATGAGTGGGCGATAGATCTGTGCCAAGACAGCCCAGTTAGCGGCGTCTTGAGGATCGAGTAGGGTAGCAGCTCGACCTTCTCTGATAGCCTGCTGAACTAGCTGTGAGAACTGCTGGTTCTCTTGTTCAGTACGCTCAGCATTTTGGGAGAGCGCAGCGGCAATAGTGATATTGGTGACGGCATAGCGACGGCGGATGGTATCTAAGTACGGATTAAGACGAACAGCTTGCTGAAGATTGTTGTAGGTACCTACAGCGTCGTTGCTTTGAGCAGCTCGAGCAGCGGCTAGTACTCTGGTTTGGGCCCAATATGCTCGACCAACGCCATAACTAAGTCCTAGCAATAGCACAGCCACGATGAAGCTAAATCCATAGAGAAAAGCTCGACCATGGGTGGTGAGCGGCTGACCTACATTCTTGCTCTTCACGAATCGCACTGTTAGGCCATAAATCTCGATCACAGAAAAGCGCTCGCGCTCAGATGCGCTCCAGAAAACAAGCAATACAGCCTGAGTAGCTAGTACTACTATATTAAGTGGCAGTATGAGTTGTAGTGCAAAACTAGCGAGCAGCATCATTTGAAGTGGCTTGGTTTCAGCTGCCACGCGCTTTGTTTCTGAAAGTGATCTGATTACTAGAAATACCCAAGAGCCAAAGCCCAATAGGCCGAGAGTAGTTAAGAACATAAAGGGAGCGCTTGAAGCTTGGTTGAAGCGAACACTCCAGAATGACTGCCCATTGATCCAGGCAGGTCGTAGTTGGCTGTAGGCGTTTCTGAAAGCATCAGGGCCGACGCCTATTAGAGCGCCCCTGGGTGACTTGAGTACATCAACGGCAATTGACCAGCTAGCACCAAATGGCAGTAGCACTTGTTCAGCAACTTGACCCGGCATGACTGACCAAACGTGGAGGGCGAGTCCCACGCCAACCACGCCAACGCCAATCAAGTGATAGAGGACCACTCGTTTTGCTCGAGCTATGTAAACTGCCAGGCCAACCAGTGTGATAGTTAGAAATTGAGCAGCTGCGATTGAGGAGCCAGCTACGTTGAAGACCAATGTGTTCGGGATGTTGGTGCCGAGTGCTTGATTGATCAGTGTGGAAGGTCCAGCGCCAGCAGCTTGAAGTCCGGAGGCCAGTGTAAGTAGGGTAGAGGCGAGCACCATGATCCCCAACACTGACTCAGTGGCTTGATCTCGTTTTACGAGAGAGCTGCCGAATAGCACTATTAAAGCGCAAGCTATGTAGACACCACCAAGGCCGAGGAGATGCTCGACAGGGTACTGCCCGACGAAGAAGCTAGATGCCAGCACAGCTGCCGCGAACAAGACGACCGGCAATGTCAGAGAAGTTACCGTAAATCGAATGACTCGTTTCTGAAGTGTGGTGGCTACGAAGAGCCCACCTAGTACAAGAGAAAAAACAAACAGGGTGTAGACTTTGGCATCACTTACTAACTGCTCAGTAAAAGGTAGTACGATCAAGGGTATGACCAAGGTAAAACCAAGTACTACCCAGGTTGCTAGCTGAGCTAGCGAGAAAGATCTTGAATCACGCATGCACTCATTAGACCAAGTTGTCGCCACTCTTGTAAAGAGTGAAAGTTAGCTTCTCGGTTGTATCTAGAGTGTGTATACTGAATCTAGCGTGCTACCTGAGCGTATACATCAAGCTTTTCTAGAGAGGCGGCGATCTACCAGCTACGGCATTAGTTTGGTCGAAGTCTTGATTGTGGTGGCGATCGTGATGTTATTACTACTGCTATTAGCCGGATCTTTTCAAAAGCACATCTATTTGACGTATGACGCCCAGCGCAAGAAAGATCTGCATGACATCAAACGCGCATTCGAGGATTACTACAATGACAATCAGTGTTACCCAGATGTGAGTGTCCTTGATGCTTGTGATACTGAAGACTTTCATCCTTACTTGAGAACTGTGCCTTGTGATCCAGTTGATAATACTCCCTATCTGTATGTGCCGCTTGAAGACCAGTGCGATGGGTATCGCGTGCATGCCCAGCTAGCCAAC
>CAZTEB010000002.1:0-28328 GCA_964612735.1 uncultured Pseudomonadales bacterium | reverse complement strand
CGGCGATCCAATTATAGAGGTGCTGGGGTGCGAAGGAGAGACAGGTTGCGGCTATAGTAGTGAGTACGTCTATGGTATCGCTCAAGGAGACACTGTGTTTGATCCTGAGGGTGACGGAGCATATGCGTCGCCCAGTCCAGAGCCTGATCCTAGTACTATTTATATCTATGCCTGCGACTCATCTGGAGTCTGCAATCAGTTTGAAGAGAGTCACCCCGCCCTGGTGAACTGCCCAGTTACGTTCTCGACACCGGCGCAGTGCGAAGTAGGATGTCAGAGTTCAGAAAACTGGTGTAGCATATAAACAACACCCTATGGGGGAGAGAATCTACTCTAGATGAACCTTGGTAAAAACCTGTATAACCAATACGTAGATGAAAAAAGCCACGCTTGCCCGAACCATCCAACGAACTAGAAGACTACTTTTTGGCAAGGGTGCCTCGAGGGGAATTACTGTCATAGAGGTTCTTATAATTGTAGTGATTCTAGGTATCTTGATGACAGCTTTTTTTGTGAGTGCTCGAGGAGCCAGAGCTAAGGCCCGTGACGCTCACCGCAAGGCTGATCTTGAGAGAATTAAGGGTGCTTTCGAGAGCTACTACAATGATTATGGTTGCTACCCTGATCCAGGATCCATCAATACTTGTGGTAGCACTGACCTCGATCCATATCTCAAGCAAATCCCCTGTGATCCGCTCAATGGACAGCCGTACATTTATGTGCCACTAGCAGATCAATGCGATGGCTATAGATTGCACGCACTACTTGAGAACGAAAGCGATCCCATCATTGCTTCACTTGGCTGTAGTGGAGAGACTGGTTGCGGCTATGATGGCGAGTATGTCTATGGCATTTCTCAAGGTGCCGAAGTGTTTGACCCAGAGGGTGATGGTAACTACTTTACTGGTGGGCTTCCAAGTCCATCCCCATCTGGAACTCCAACCTATGTCTATGCCTGTGACTCATCTGGAGTCTGTAATCAGTTTGAAGAGGGACATCCGGTTTTGAACAGCTGTCCAACTACATTCCCGACACCATCGCAATGTGAGACTGGCTGTATCGACCCAGATAATTGGTGTGGATTTTAGTTATGACACACACAAATCATTGGTCCCAAAAAGGTTTCACCCTGATTGAAATCCTGACTGTGATGGTTATCATGGGCATCTTGACCTCATTGGCCATGAGCAATTACTTGAACGCCCAGGTTAAAAGTCGTGATACGCAGCGAAAGACCAATCTTGACCAAGTCGCTAAAGCTCTCGAGATCTACTATAACGACAAGGGTCGCTATCCAACAAGCAACTCCACTGGCCAGATGGTGGGGTGTGATAGCGGTGGCAGTGAAGCAGCATGTAGTTGGGGTGGATCATGGACCGGGACAAACGACGTGATCTACATGGTTCAATTACCCGTCGATCCTGCCGCAAATCTTAATTACTTCTATGTTTCTGCTGATGGAGTCGGCTATCAGCTCTATGGCTTGCTTGAGAATGAGCGAGATAGCGAGGCGGCTGATCCTGCGTATACGGGTACCAATTGTGGCGGCGGCCAAGAATGTAACTACGGCATCTCCAGTCCGAATACGGCTCCGTAGTAAGTGGCAAGTGATTAGTGCAAGAGCTCTCTACTAGAGTAAACAATGTCAGGCTTCATCATCTCTTTTAACTCACAACAGGAGCTTGGAAGGAGCGTCACGGGTTAGTAAGCTATGGCAGTGGTGGTGTGTAGCGAGTTTCACGAAGCGAGAGAAGCAGTCGAGCGGTCCTGTTGGAGTTGAAAGGATATGAAGCTATGAACGTATACTTTAGACTCAATCTTCACAGACTACATAATCTGTGTCTTCATCAATTGAGCCTGTGATGAATACCTTGCTAGTGACGTCACATCTGGTTTGACTGGCTGCAATTTCTTCATCACCGGGATTTTCTAGCTCAACGACAGCCACAAACTGCTCGTTAGCATCTGTGTAGTAGCTAAAGTTTTCCGGTACTTCTTTCATGTAGACAGTGCCGGAGTCAGCAAACTCGCCGCTACTTGGCACCGATGCTGGATAGACCTGGTTGTCGTTGTAGTAGAGGCGAAGAGCAGCCTTGAGTTGGCGCAAGTCTTCTTTCCTAGTTGCATCTGCGGCACGCTGTCTGATTCCGATGAAGTTGGCCAGAAGCAATGATGTAAGGGTGCCAATAATGCCGATCACCACCAAAAGTTCAATGAGGGTGAAGCCGCGTGAGGAAGTGTGCATATACTAAGAATAGCTGATTTTTATTCGCTTGAACACTTTAAGATATTCAAAAATCCAGCTAACTAATTCACCACCCACCAACTAAACTCAACGCTGGTGTTTATAGGAGTGGCAAAGCCTACGGTAAAGTAGCCATCTTGAAGCGGTGTAAACTGATTGTCAGATTGTTGTGCCTTAACGAATAAAACCTGGTTTTGAGTTGATCCGCTTGGAGTTATGTAGACTAGAGCATCTTCCGTTACACGAGTTGAGTAGATGGTAGTTTCGGTGCTGCCTGCTGGAATAATTGCTTTTCCGGAGGTTTTAGTTGTTGGATTAAGAATGCTGCCTGATGGGGTGGCTGCAAGGCTATTTGTCAATGTAGTTAGGTCGTCACTTTCTACGCCAATGCCAGCCGCAAAGTTAGCTTGGCCCTCGGCAGAAATAGTAGCAACTGGAGAGCCAAGCTCACCAACAATCTCAAATCTAGATTGTTTAACTTCGCCAGATTCAGTAGCAATACCAGCCACTTTTACTTGAAGTGGCTCATCGTAGTTGGTGGGCTCGAGGAGGTTGGTCAACAGCGTGCCCCCTACTTCAACATTGCCCGCAATGTAAACGTCACCATTGATCTGAACTTGCCCAGAGCCATCGACGACCAAGGTGCCAGCAAGTAGATCAACTTGACCATTGCCAGAAGGCTGAAGGGCCAGAGTTGAAGAAGTGGGCGATTGGTACTCGATGTAGCCATCGCCAACCTGCATGCCTTCGCCGATCAATAGTGAGCCACCGAGACCTAGACTATCGGCAATATATGCACTGCCGTTAACGTCGAAGTAACGATTGATAAAGACGGCGTCTGCCACTAGGCTCACATCCTCTATGTCAAGTTCGAGGTCAGTTAGTGTTTGTCGAACTTGGGCAGAGCTGGAAGCGTCTGTGACCAGGTGGGGGTCACTGTAGGTGTAGCCTGCAGAAGCTAAGATGTCGACCACTGGCTGAGTCTGGTTGATGTTTTGACCAAAGCTAGTGGTGAGTTGCTGGAGCAGGCTAGGAGCTTGGAGTGCGGCTGCTACTTTATCTTCAAAGCCTAAGATGGAGTTGGCTTCAAGTTCGCCTGCTTGTAACCTGCCGGCAATACTGGCGGTCTCTCCAGAGAGGTTTTGTGAGGCCAGCTCGACAAACTCACCAGTTTGAGCCCTGAGTTCTTCAAATTCGGCTACTCTAGACTCGAGTTGGCTAAGTCTACTCGATTGTGCTCGAATCTCACCTTCAACGCTTAGGTCGCCCGCTATTGAAGCGTCTTCTGCGACCAATAAATCGCCAAGTAGGGAAGTACCATCGCTATTTATCTCTGCTAGTAGTTCACCATCAGTATTTTCTACCTTCAAGCTTGAGGAATCTGAGGCGGTGTCAGCTCCTAAGCGCAAAAGCAAGTCGCCTTGTTCATCCACGGGTGTAATGAGGCTAGTTTGAGTTGAGCTAGCACTCAAGTTGTTTGAGCTTTCTAGCTGAGAGCTGAGGTCGGCAATTTGTTGTTGCGTGTTGCTTAGGCCAGTTTGAAGTTCTTGGATTGCTTGCATAATGACATCTACTTGACCTTTCAGTCCCTGGATACCCAGCAAGGCTATGCCAGCAGGATCAATAGTGGAGATCCGAGTGTTGTCGCCACCCAGGCCGAATAGCTGATAGAACTGTTGGGCAGTTGGACCGATGTGGGTAATATTGTCATCTTCTGCAATGTAGTTCCATTGTTCAACATCTAACTGAACTATCTTGTCCAAGATCTCTTGTGAATCGAGCGTTACAAAGTTCTCTTTCAGGTTTTCATCTGAAGTGTTGGTCCAGACCCCGCCAGTTGAGAGAAAAGCACCTGAGGTGGTGTCAATGAGTTTGCCACTACCTGAGGCTGGAGCTGGTACGCCCACCCCCAAGGAATCAGTGGAGAACTCGGTTGCAAAATCACTAGTGATGGTTTGTAAATCAGTGATATCAGACTGGAGTGTGTCGATGTCTGCGATGGCAGTCTGTAGCGCAGAAGAGTTTGATGCGATTTCCACCTGAGAACTATCAAGATCATTCTGCAGGTTGACTACATCAGTGTTTAGCCCAGACAAGTTGCTGGCTAGGGTAGAGATATCACCAGTGTTGACGTCAATCAAGAGTTGTTGCTCTTGAATGGCTTTCGTCAAAACAGCCGTAAGTTGTGGAAGTTTCACACCTTCCAAATTGCCATCTTTGTCGTAGGTTGCCAGTAAAGGATTTACGGCTTCTATCTCCTCCGCAATAAATCCTAGCGTCGTTTCTCCGGAGAGCTTGACATCATATTGTCGAGGTTGCAGTTCGAGCACAGTGCTAAGTCCAAGTCCAAGATCCACAATGTTCTCTTTGTAGGCTCTCAAGGAGGTGCAGTTTGATAGTGTGAGGTTGGTGGCGTTGTAACAAACCCAGTTGTTGGCGGCGTCTGTGTCTTCTGTGGTGTAGCGAATTCTGCCTGCCACATCAAGTTTCTGCGCCGGATTTGTACTACCAATGCCGACATTTCCGCCACTTAGAATTCTCACTCTCTCGCTTCCACCTGCTCCGAAGTACAGTGCATTTGATTCGTAGTTCCAGACGTATGCATTTTCACCCGAATCTAGACCAAGCTCTAGACCATCGCTTGTTCCGTGTCCAGTAGTGCTGTTTGTTATCTGGATTGTGTTTGCTGCGCTTGTGCTTTCTGCTAAGTGAAGTTCAGCGACAGCGGTGGTGGTTCCAATTCCAATGTTTCCACTTACAAATAAATTACTTGTTCCACCCTCGCCAATGGAGACGTTTTGATTGTTGTTGTAATTAAGATGCATGGTGTTGCTACTAGAAATATCTTCGCCTGAACCACTGGTGAAAAGATAAATACCTTTTGATAGTGTGCCCACAAGCACGCCGGAAGTATCGTCTACATGTAGCGGTCTATCTGGGGAAGTAGTGCCAATACCGACGTTGCCATCACTGGCAATTCTCACTTTTTCGAAGGAGGCACCAAGTCCGCCAGTGACAAACCTAATAGGAGCACTCGCTTGGGTATTAAAAACCATGCCACCAGTTTGATTTGCTCCGGACAAGAAGAAGCCAGAGTTGTTGTAACCAGAAATTGCTGTGTAGTTGTCACCGGTAGCAATCATAGAAATAGAGTGGTCATCAACTGTAGATTGAACTACTGAGAAGGAAGAGGTGCCGTCAGTAGCGTTGTGTGATCGAACACCATCGAAAGCTCCATTGGTTGAGCCATAGGCGTGAAGTGCAAAAGAGGGGCTTGAAGTACCAATACCTACATTTCCAGTGTTGAAGTAGACGTCACTGCCATTTTCAGCCCAAAGTGAGGAGCCACCTCCACCTCCACCCCCACTAGAGCTTGCGCCAATTTCACCTTGGTAGTATGAACCTGCGTGCTCAGGTTTAATACCGTTGTACTCGGTTGTATCAATACGGATTCTACCGTTGGCACCACTACCACTATTTGCCGAGGCGTAGGCAGTACTACTTGGAGTATCACCATTGGCTCCATCAGTTTCAATAGTTCCAGTATTTATCAGCGTATTTGCTCTTAGATAAATACTTCCTCCAGCACCACCACCACCAGATATGTAGGTGCCACCAGCGGGCACCTCACCATTTGAGCTGATAGTACCACTATTAGAAATTGTTTCAGCATGGATAATAACAATACCGCCGCCATCACCACCAGTGAGATCTCCGGCTGTCCAGCCGCTTTGTGGGTAACCACCACCACCTGCGGATCCAGGAAAGATTTGTTGTAAGTTGTCACTTCCATACGCATATCCACCCTCAACACCGTCAGAGGTTGAGCTGTCACTCGGATTTCGGAAACCAGTAAAAGAAGGTCCGCCATTGGAAGCATGTCCACCACCACCACCAGATCCAGGAATATTTCCTGTGTCGTGGCCGAGTTGTCCGCTTGCACCACCACCACCATTGGCGTATACACTGTAACCAGCAGTTCCAGTATACGATTCACCACGAGCCGAGCCACCTCTATACCCATTTTCATCGGCCGTAATGCTATTGCTTCCACCAACAGTCACCGTACTGTTGGCTCGGAATACTAAAACACCACCGGTGCTACCATCCCAATCTTTTGGAGCGATACTGCCTGATGAACTGAGTGTTACTGTCGTGAATTGAGGAATTCTGATTACCTGAGCTCCAGAAGATTGATAGCTTAAGTTAAGACTATCTTCCAAGTCAAGATAGTCATTGCTGGAAATACTCTCAATAGTGCCGTACTCATAGTTTCCAGCACCGGCACCAGTCATTTGGATCACTAAGACATCATCTCCTACGTTGAAATCAGTCGTACTTGCAACTTCAACTCGGTCTGCATTGGCTTGGCCATAGCCAGAACTAGCATTTAAGGCTTCAATGCCCATATCAACGCCGCTCACGTCTGTGCCAGAATTGAAAGTAGTAGCGCTAGTGATGCTAATTGATCCGTCAGAACCATCGCCAGATTCAAGTGATTCGCCACTGGCACCTAGGCTTGTCCATTGAATTCCATCACAGTATCTGTATCTATCGTAGTCTTTGTCGTAATAGAATCCACCCTCGGTGCTAGCATCACAAGTACCAGCTCCGCCCTCATTGGTAAGACCGATGGCGAGCGTGCCTGAGATGGTGGCAGAGCCAGCTACGTCAAGCTTAGCGGTGGGTGCAGATGAGCCGATACCGACGTTACCCGAGGTATCTAGAATTGTAACGGCATCTAGAGCATCTGTGCCTAGGTAGCCACTAGCTCCACTGCCAAAAACACTTAAGATTAGGCCCGTACCATATCTCCCAGCGATACCAATATCATTTCCACCGCTCAAACGAGCGATGGCAAGGTCTCCGGCTCCGTCCCAGCCATCATCACCTCTAATTCTAGTATCACCGACTACGTCAAGCTGTAACCCAGCTGTAGTAGTTCCAATGCCGATATTGCCAGCTGTGAGTAGAGAGTTGCCAGTGGCCGCAGGATCTAAGTAGTAGGAGTCATTGGCATTATCAACGAATCTCTGTGCTTGTGCATAGCCTGCTACATCTAGTTTTTGAGCTGGGGCTGTGGAGCCAATGCCGACGTTGCCCGCACTATTGAATACAATTTCAGGATCACCACTGCCATTGACGTTAAAGCCAAGATAGTTGCTACTAGTGTTGTAGCTGACTGTATATTCATCACTGGTAGAGGTGCCGATGTGTAGAGTAGAGGGGCCCAAGTACAAGTCTTGCCAGCGAAGGGAATCTGTCCCCAAGTCATAGGTATCGTCAGCTGAGGGAGTAATGTCACCAGCTACCTGCAGCTTGCTGCCTGGAGTGGTAGTGCCAATGCCCACGTTGCCACCATTGTTTGAGAGTATGACGTCATCAGTGCTGGCATCACCAATGTAAAGATCTCCAGTGTTGTTGGTAATGTATGAGTTAGTTCCATCGTGGTACAGCTCGAGGTCTTGGCCTTCACCTAAGAAAAGGTCGCCTCCATTCGAGTTGCCACCCAGTCCACCATTGCCATCTTCATCGAGCACCCAGTCACCAGCTTGTCCCCAGAGTCCGTAGTTATTGGTTGCGTTATCCATTGCATTAATCAGGATTCCGTATTGAGTAGTAATAGAGCCGGCGCCCACAGTGCCTTCGATTACGTGCAGACCATATGCCCCAGTAATAGATCCTGTGTCCACACTAGGAGTGGTAATGTGTAGTGCTCTGGCAGCAGTCACGGTGGCATCTTCGGCGTCAAGAGCGCTAACTATGCTACTTTGGTTGGTGATTGTCGCGGCTACACCATCATTAACCAAAGCTTGACCATAGAGACCGTAGGAAGATGTCACAGTCCCTGCCGCAGTTAAATTAGTTGAGCCAATGGCACCATATAAAGTAGTTGGTCCGTTGGTTGTATCTAGGCGAGCTTGACTAAAGGTGCCTATGTGAGTGGCTGTTGAGGCGCTGCCAGCATCTGCTTGGTTTTGGATGTAGGCACCATAGGTAGTACCAGATGTGTCTGTGTATGATTCGTTAAGGAAGAACGAGATACCTGCGGTGATGCCTGCCTCATCACCCAAAGCTAGTTGGTCAAACACATCTAAATCACTGAGAGTAAATATAGTTCCTCCATTTGAAGTGAGTGTGAGGTTTCCACTGGAGTCTTCAATAGTGTGCGCCACACCGTCAATAGACGAGATAATACCTGAAGAGTCCACTTGGAAAAGATCTCCATCGCCTACAGAAAGCAGCGAAGCTGGTGAAGCATCGCCAATGCCGACGTTTCCATCGCTGTTAATATAGACGCTATTGTCATTGGCACCTGCCTCAACTACGAAGGGGCTAGTACCACCTGTTTGATCGAGTAGGGCAAAATCTTCATCTCTGCCACGTAGATCCCAGATGTAGGCGGTATCACCACTACTAGTATCTTGTTCAAACCGTATAGCTGCATTGGTGCCGTCCACAATATGAAGGTCAGCAGTTGATTCGGCGACTGGGCTGCTAGTACCAATACCAATGCCACCATTGCTGTCTATGTAGATTTCATTGTTTTGCGCACCAGGTTCAATCACGAAAGGAGTTCTCCCAGCTGTACCATCATAAACTTGGAAGTTGTCGCTTGATGAGCCTGTGTTTCTGACAGACCAAATTTGAGCATCGTTAGTCAAACTTAGTGAGACGACGCTGTTGGCTCCAGCTGACTCTATTGAAGTGGTGAGATTTCCTGATCCAGCATAGACGTGAAGCTGTTCTCCAGGTGCGCTTGTCCCAATTCCCACATTCCCATCACTACCCTGCACGAAGAGGGCGTTGGCAGCACCGCTACCTTCAACCCTAAAATCAGCATCATTGCCTTGCTCATTAAAGACAGCACTGCCATCAGAGTAGAGTTGAATATCAGCACTAGCAGTAGCATCACCGCCAATAACGAGATCAATTACCGAAGCATATTCATCAAGACCATGATAGACGTTGTCAGTGTTAGCCCAGATGCCACCAGGACAGTTGCCACTGTCGTCACAGACCTGGTTTCCTCCTTGGTAAATAGTGTCGCCATGGATCTCTGCCCAAGCCAAAGAACCAGAGCCTAGATCGTAGGTAGAGTCAGCATTTGGAATAATATCAGCTGCCACATTTAGAGCCGTAATGCCTGAGATGTTGATATCGGTTGTATTGGTACCGGCAATATTGTAGTCAGTCCCGTCGTGTGAGAATGAGACCCAGTCGGTGTTACCAGAGTCACGGGTGCGGAAGGCGCCCCCAGATAATAGCTCCATAATTCCACCACCACTAAATATTTAAATATTACTTAATCCGCCTGAGCCAATGCTAAAGTTTGATCCTGTATGACTAATATTGCCAGAGACAACCGCACTGCCAGTATCGCCGTAAATTACTAAAGCACTATCATTGCCGGCGTCGCTTTGGGATGAGTCTTCACCCAGGACAAGAGTGGTCCCAGCTGTGCTATTGTCTACAAATTGATAGTAGGGAAAGTTGCTTTCAATGACGGAGACACCACTGCTAAGTACCCTCCAACTTGCATAGTTGCTTGAATCATAACTGAGCTTAAGCTGAGTAGTGGTATCGAGGACTTCTAGCGTTGTATCAGGATCAGAGACACCAACGCCAAGGTTTCCAGAAGAATTGAGAGTCATAGCTGTGCCTGAGGCGAATGTGTTGTCATCTACATTGAAGTTGATTCCTTTCCCCGAACCGCCTTGGACAACAGTGAATCCTGGAGTGTAGCCGAAGTAGCCGCGTCCAGCAGCCAGTAGGTAAGTGTCCGCATCACTATCATCTCCAAGCTTGAGAGAGTAGCCAGTAATGCTAGATTGGATTCTCCCAGCAACCTCAAGTAGGCTATCCGGTGCACTTGTCCCAATTCCCACATTGCCATCACTGCCCTGAACCAACAAAGCATTAGCTTCACCACTAGCCTCAACCCTAAAATCAGCATCATTACCTTGTTCGTTAAAGACGGCTGAGCCATCAGAGTAGAGCTGGATATCAGCACTAGCAGTAGCATCACCTCCGATGACTAGGTCAATCACCGAGGCATATTCATTAAGACCATGATAGACGTTATCAGTGTTTGCCCAGAGTGAGGTGCCGCCGGTGCCACAATCGGCTTCAGAGACATCACAAAGTAAATCATCGCCCCAGTACAAATCACTTCCGGCTTGACCAGCTGATGCCGAGAGCCCAAATACATTATCTGAGTCAGCATCACTATTTAGACCTAATGTACTGCCAAGAACATGGAATACTCCAGCTGTGTTAACAATGCCTGAATTTGATGTGAGTGTTAAGTCACCTGATCCATCAGTGATGGCGTGAGCCACACCACCGATGCTGGCTATTTCTCCGGATGAATTGACTTGGAACAAATCTCCGTTGCCAACTGAGAGTAGTGAGGCGGGGGAGGAGTCACCAATGCCAACATTACCATCTGTATTTATCAAGACAGCCTCTGAATTATTTGGGGAGAAAGAGACTGACCCATCTGAGTCAATATCAAAAATATCACCAGAATCGTTGTACTGAATAATACCTCTGGCAGTAGTGCTTTGTAGGAATTGAAGTGCAGGATTGCCAGTGGCGCTAGCATCTGCGATTTGGATTCTGCCGTCAGTGATGCTACTCAGGACTACTCCAGAACTATTGAGCACCTCTACTATATTGTTTGTTTGCGATGAGTGTCCTTGAATTATTAGTTGTTGATTATCAGCTGAGCCAACCACGTCGAGCAGAGCAGCAGTGCTTGTTGTGCCAATGCCCACGTTAGTGCCATCGTCATACACTATGGAATTAGTTAGTGTGTCACCATCAGACCACTTGCTAAGATAGTTGGCTGAGCCCGAGCCATCAATCAGACTAGAACCCCAAACCCTTGAGTCGATCTCGTCCGTAGTTACTTCATTACTAGAGTTAAGTATTAAAACAGTGTTATCGGTGTCTGTTCCCAGACCAGATAGTGTAATAGTGCCATCAGCGCTGATAGAACCCAAACCACTAGCATTACCAGCGGCAGTGATATCCCAGTCTGAAGAGTCAATAGCTACGGTGTCACCACCATCACCGATGGTGACTTGACCATTGGCATCAAAAGTGCCGTTGGCAGTTAGTAACCCGGCGAATGTGCCTTGGTTGGCATTAATATCTCCTGAAGAATCAAAGTAGTACGTGGTGCCGCCCGCCACGCTAATGCCATTGCTAAACTGGGTGTAATTAGAGACACCAGTTAGAGTGTTGGAGTTGGGAAGAGTGAAGGTGCCAGTGGTTGCTGTATTGCCAGAGTCATCTACAGTAAACTGGGGAGTGCCACCTACCTGTAGGTCGAGTAAGTAGACATCATCCCAGCCAGTGACATCAGTTTCAGTGATATTGCCCTCAATTAAGCTAAAGGTATCGGAACCACCGGCAGCACCACCATCATTGAGAGTTGCTACGACGCTAAGAGTTTTGTCATCAGTGCCACCCGAAGTCAGACTGTCTCCAGCAATCGCAAAGATATTACCACTGGTGCCACCCTCAGTCAGTCTGGCGACTTCTTCACCGCCCGCTATCAGGGAGAGTTGGTCTGCAGCATTGGCTCCTAGGCCAGTATCAGCGTCTCCGTCATTAGGTAGTAGTGTCGGATTGGTAGCGCTTGGAGTCTCTCGGCGAAGTCCAAAGCCTGTGCTTGAGCTAATACCGCCAGCATTAATAGTGTACGCAAGACTTCCTGCAATGGAGATATTTACTGTGTCGTCTGCTGATTCATAGAGCCCTGTGTCCCCATCTCCAAAGGAAAGTGTGGGGGCAGCAGCTGTATCCTCTTGGGGGAGCAGAAGGACGTTTCCGGAGCCTTCTATTTGGAGTGTGGCAGCAGGAGTGTTTGTCCCAATGCCCACGTTCCCATCGCTCCCTTGCACAAATAATGCATTAGCAGCACCGCTACCTTCAACTCTGAAGTCTGCGTCATTGCCTTGTTCGTTGAAGACGGCCGAGCCATCAGATAGCAACTGAATATCTGCGCTGGCAGTAGCATCACCGCCAATCACCAGGTCTATTACCGAGGCATACTCATCAACTGCATGATAGACGTTGTCGGTGTTGGCCCAAAGGCTTGTACCACCAGTCCCACAATCTGCCTCTGAGACGTCACAGAGTAAGTCATCTCCCCAGTAGAGATCACTGGCAGCAGAGCCAGCAGCCGCGGAGATGCCCAGAACATTATTAGAGTCTGCATCACTATTCAAGCCTAGGGTGTTGCCCAGGACGTGGAATGTCCCAGTTGTATTCACAGCACCTGAATTAGAAGTTAGCGAGAGGTCACCAGACACGTCATCTATAGTGTGTGCCACACCATCTATGGCAGCGATGATGCCAGCGGAGGTTACTTGAAACAAATCACCATTGCCGACAGAGAACAGTGAGGCTGGAGTAACATCGCCGATGCCCACATTGCCACCACTTAAGATGGTGACTCGTTGGTTAGCATCATTGGCTCCGCCAGTGTAGAAGCGAATGTCGCCAGTGCTACTGTGTCGAGAGATGATGGATAGTCCTCCTGATAGGTTTGCCTCAGCAGCTAACACAGCACCATCTTGTTTGAAGCCTCCAAAGGTGGTGAAGCCAGTTCCCAGTGTCGAAAATCGTATTGAGTCAGAGAAGTCATTGCCATTTGATACCAAGAATTGAGCGCTGGCACCTGATCCTGAGCTCGTGTTCCTCAGCTGGAATCTCGTGTTACCGTTTTGGTTTTTCTCTACGACGAAGAACTCTCCAGGAGAGCTTGTGCCAATTCCTACATTGGTGCCATCATCAACGATCACTCCTGTGGTTAGTGTGTCGGTGTCAGAGAAGCGAGCTACATAGTTTGCCGTACCTGAGCCGTCTACCAGCGTAGATCCCCAGACTCGACTATCGATCTCATCTGTTACTACTTGGTCGCCGCTCAAAACCAAGACGGTATTATCAGTTCCAGTCGTCAGGCCAGAGAAGTAGACATTACTATCAGCTTCGAAGTCATTCTCTACATACACCTCGCCTTCGCCATCAGCATAGTCGACGCTAGCGGTGCCGTCCCAGAAGCGGCCTTCGCCGCCAGTAACGTTGAGGGCGATGCCAGCATAGGTGGCGCTGATGGTAGCACCTGGAGCGTGGAGGTAACCCTGGACATCAAGGTCGCTCTCGATGATGACGCCGCCCGTACCATCTGGAGCCAGGGTAATATCACCATTAGTTCCTGAGGCGGTTTGCAGGGTCAAAGCTTGGCCCTCTAGGGTAAAGGTGCCAGTGGTAGAAGTAATAGTGGGCGAGTCTGAACCCAGGGTGACATCGCCGTTCTCATCCATAGCTAAGATTGAGTTGGCAACGGCAGTATCGAAGACTGGGTAGCCTTGGAGTGTCTCGGCATTCAGGGCGTAGGCAACGGTTCGGATGGGTTGGCGAGGAGTTAGGGTCTCGCTCTCGACTTCTACTTCGAGCCAAACGTTGGCATTTTCGCTAAAGACATCGCTGCTTATTTCGCTGCCACAGTCATCGCCTAAGCCAACGGTAAAGATACCATCTTGGTCTGGTACTACCGCACAAGTGCCAGAGTCCCAAAGCTGAGTACCATCTGTCTCGGCGTCATGAAGGGTAAAAACAGCATCTGTGCTCGAAGTAATAGGATTCTGCGCTGTGTCAGTCAATCGACCTTGGAATGACAGCACTCTATCTGGACGCTCGGGGGTAGTGGGATAGGCAAAGTTAATTGGCGCATTCACGATCAATTGGCGATAGCCAAGTAACCCGAGTCCCACAAAAAACAAGATGATCAGTCCTAAATTGAAGTACGGCATCCAGCTATCCCGAGAAGCCTGAAGTGACCGAGCCCAGCGGGGTATCGAGTTAGTGGTTCTGCTTGCCAGTTTGCCCAGGTTCGGTGCAGTGAACTTAGATCTAGTGGTGAGATATCCTTGGCGTTCTGCCCAATCTTGAAGGGCATGAACAGCGGCTTTCCTTCGAGCGACAGTGGTATCGCTGTGGCCTTCGGCTGCTTGCGCCTTCAAAAATGACTGCACCAGGGTAGGACTTGTCAAAGACTTAATATCTTGAGTACCTGCAAACTGCACCAGCTGCCTAAGGTCTGAGCGATAGTTCTCTTGAGTAGTCTCAGCCATACCTCGAGATGCAAGATCAGCAATACAGTGATCCAGGATGGGTAGTTCCTCTGGAGTTTGCTCAGTGCCGGCACTCAGCAATCCATCCAAGTTGTCTTGATGAAGCCAGTCAAGGTTTGTCTCAAGAAGTCCTCTGGAGACCAACCACCTGCCGAACTGGTCCATGCTTGCTAGGCGCCTGGAAAGCGTGCTGTTCTTAAGACCTTTTTGCTGCTGGTGATACACGAATGCTGAGACTTTGGGTTTAGTCAGTAGGTGAGTGACGTCGCTAGCTCGAGCAAACTCCAGGTACTGCCTGAGGTCTGAGCGATAGTTTCTGACAGTAGTTTCGGCAGCGCCCTGCTTTTCAAGATCTTCCAGGTATTCGTCGAGATATAGCGTGGTCTGGAACAGCGACCTGCTTTTTATAAATCCAACAATTGCTTCTCGAGATTCCTTGGCAAGTGCCTTTTCTGTTCGATTGAGGAAGCTTTCAATCTCTCCAGGCTCCCACCGCGTGAAGTCCGATTTTTGGGCTAGATAGCGTTCAAGCGCGGCACGAGCCTCTCGCTGGTGCTGTTGCGACAGCTCGATAGTTCCAACATGTGTGGAAAAAGCATTCAGAATCGTGGTGAGGTATGCAGAGTGGGCTGGCATGCTGGGCAGATTGGTAGTGCTGAGCGAATTCGGGTCTCTTTCCAGATGTATTAGACGTTTTACATTCGCGTGTAACCAGTCTAGGGCTGATCATATGATGTGGTCAAGTACTTGAGAAACAGTGTTTTTTCAAACTTTTCAACACTGTTGGGTCTCTTGGGGAAGAACGGTGGTTATGCAACAATCTTTCACGATTTTTCATAGCGATTATCTACATCAAAGGACCACATTTTTTGCAGCAACCTCAACAGTGCTTAAAAATCACCCAGCTTTCAGAGCTGTTTTTCTCAGTTTTTAGACACTTGTGAAATCAAGCAGAAGTAGTGTAGTTTGTGAAGGAGTATTCACTTTTATAGTTGCTGGTTGCAAGTTACCAGGGGAAAGTACGATCATTCCACACTAATTCATGGTTAGTTTCTTACAAACACCTTATTTCGGGTTTTACGATGTGGAAAACTTGAGCAGAAGTTCCACTATAGACATAGTAATAGAAACGCAGTATTTGCAATAAAACTAATGCCATCATTTTAGCCTGGTAAAAACACATAGGTAACCCAAATAAAAATACGTACAGGAAATCTAACACTATGAAAACGACATCACGCAAGTTGTTACTTTGGCTCTATCCAGTGGAAAGCAGTAGTGAGCGCTGGATATCTTGGGCAGACCTGAAGTACTTGCTGCCTGAGCTAACCTCAGCAGGAAGATCTTCTCTGGTGCGTTGGCTTGAGTCAAACAAGTATGTGATGACACAGCGCTTAGAGGGTCAAAAACGTCTTCGTTTGACGGCTCTGGGTGTAGAGAAGGCAAAGGAGGAGTGCGTAGCTCTACAGCAGGCTGAGCCGAGCGAGTGGTCACTCTTGATCTTCACCCAGGCTCCCAAGTCTGATCCGGCCTTCAGGTCTCTGCGTAGAGTGCTTGTTGAGGATCTCCAGGCAGGCTCACTGAGCAGAGGAGTATATCTTTATCCCAGAGAACTACCGGATAGAATCATACACCTATGTTCGACGCTGTATCGAGGCTCGGTGGTGATAGCACGGGTATCACAGTGGCAACTCAATGATCGTTTGGCGCTCGCTACTACCGTTTTTATGTTACAGGACACACTGCAATCTTACTCTGGAATTAGCAGTGAGATAGACCAATTGCTAGCATCTTGGAGTGGTAAAAAAAGGTTGAACAAGAAGCAAAAAGAAGAGATCTTTTTGGTTTTTAGTAGACTCTTTCCTGTGTTTGAGACCGATCTTCGCCTGGTAGAGGAGTTCTTTCCCCAAGTTTCATCTGGGAAAAGCCTGGTAGCTCGGTTGCAAAAAATAGCTTCACAGTACTTTACTGACTAACATGGTTGTGCACCATCAGTGCTCAATATCTTTGGTTTAGCTTCGGACCCCAGACTATAAGATATCTCACACCTTGCATATTTCTGATCTAGTAGCTTCGGGTAATGTACTTTTTACAAAATTCATGACCAATAAAGTAGTATTTGATATATAAATAATGCTTTTTAATGAGTTGCGGTAATATATAATCCAGGCTTTGCAACAATTATTCAGTAATAATGCAGTAATAAAGCTGTACTATAAGAATGGACCAAAAGTATCCTATAAAAGTGATATTCTAGCTTAAGGTGTACTGGATATCTAAAAGAGAGCTATGAGAGCGATGGTGTACCAAATAACTAGAATGGGCTGTTTTCGGTCCGTTGCGGTGTAGTAGTAATAATTCTCTATCATATTTCTGAGATCAGTTAAAAGTTATAGGATTTTTAATCTGGTAAAGGGTGGTGTAAAATCTGACCACTAAATACTACGTAGGAGTTAAGCATGTCCACACAGTTTCCAGAGCATCTTCTAGTTAGTCCTCAGCAGGATGGTGACATTGCTCCTATTCAAGAAGAAGATATAGAAGCAGGCCAAGTATTGGCTGCTGTGAAGTTGGGACTTGATGGGAGAAGCGTGGATCTTAATCAGACCTTCGAGCTTGTAGCCTGGCCTGATCAACAATCTGGCACTGTAGAAATTACAGGCTTGATTAACGCCATGCTTGCACAAGGGGGCGTAGAAGACTGTCGCGAGTTCTTGGAGGGGCTGTGCGAAGTTTTACAGTCTGGTGAGGGTGTAGACGAGTTTTTGAGAGAGCACGCGCAGAGATTTCCTCACGCTCGGTTGCTTACTGCGGAAGGTAGTTTTGATGACGTTGTTTCTGCGCTTGAGGCTCAGCAAGTTCATTCAGACGAAGGCTGGACCGCGTATGTGGCAATCACAGTATTTATACTTGCACTCCTTGCATCTGGTGTGACGGGTACTTCCGTGTGGTATGAGAGAAAACAGCAGTTGGAGTCAGAAAGGTATCGCGCCATCTGTGATGACTTGATGAGAACTAGAAACAAACTACTGAACCCACATACAGTACGCTTCGCAACACTTTCTAGTGTATTACATGATCTGAAGAGGCTCAGAGGTTTGCTCATTGATTTCCATGTATTTGAGTCCCTAGCTAAGAAGCAGAGAGTGGTAGATAGCGCATTTGTACCAGAGGGAGATAGAGATCAAATCTGGGCCAGGATTGCTCGAAATGTGCTGTCTGGGGAAGATATTGATCTAAAGGCTCGAGGTTCGCTCTTTAGAGAAACGGTAACCCAGATGTTGCGTCAGATGACTGCTGATAAGCAACAAGAGTTTGCTGCTCGGCTTATCGAGACATTTCCCCAACTTGCTGGTATTCCAGAGGTGGATGCTGTTCGAGCAAGCACTACCATAGACAAGAAGGAAGAAAAACCGGTGCAGCCAGAGCGATTAGCCCAAGTGCTTGTGGTGCAGGCTGGCGAAGCGGCTGGCGAGCCTATTTCTCTAGAGGAAGCGCTTAATCAACTTCAGAAAAAAGTAGCAGTCACTAGTGGTAGACATCCTCTTGCTGTACCAGGCAACCGCAAAGAGATTAGCGAAGTGGTAGAAGCTCTACAAAACACTATCTATGACGACCGCAAGAGCCTAGGAGAGCACAGTGTATTCTCTAGAAGTAGTGACAGAATAAGAATTGTCCAAGGCAAGAGTCATCATAATCGATACATCATTGAGTATGCATTAACTAAGACCGACAGCGTCCTCGAGATCTCATTGGATCGCTCGGGGGATGTGCAGCAGGTAGCTGTTGAGCTGCGACTGTCCAAGGTTAAGTAATCTTGGTTAAGGCTGATAGCTACACCTGCTTCATGGTTGCCACTAGGTATTGACCTCTGGCTCGTGCGTCCACTTCGTGGAGGGTAATGGTCTGGATGCTCTCATCAACCCACAGATAGCCAATTTTAGAGATAGCTAGCTGGTAGAGATCACTATCACCATAATATGCAAAGCTACCGTTTTCGTCCGTGATCAGGACCGCTGCTGAGTGATTTGAAGCCACTTCGGTGATTCTAATCACTACATCACGAATAGGAGCACCCTTCGTATCTACGACTTGCCCATGAATAGTGGGGCGTCGCAGCTCAGCACCAGCTCGACCAGTCAAGAGCGCTAGATATGCCACAAACACTAGCCAGTTCCAAAT
This sequence comes from uncultured Pseudomonadales bacterium, assembly GCA_964612735.1. Taxonomy (GTDB): domain Bacteria; phylum Patescibacteriota; class Microgenomatia; order UBA1400; family PJMF01; genus CAZTEB01. The sequence continues at coordinate 9,752 of CAZTEB010000002.1, read as the reverse complement.
AGTTGGAAAGATGAAGGTAAGAATACCCGAGATGATGCAGAGGGGAACTGCCAAAGCAGCCGGCATCTTTGCCAAGCGCACTAGAAGTAGTTGCCAGTAGAGAGATTGAGAGGCTTTCTCTTCCTTGCCTGCGATTGGATCCATGGGGATTAGGAAGGTGGGCATGTCTTTTGTCGTGGTGATGGTGAACTCTTGACCTTGATAGAACTCATCAGCATTCAGGTAGCTGGGTCTGGGGCGTAAGCTGGGGAACAGGAAGTCCTGATGTGAGACGCTGATTCGGTAGGTGCCTTTCGAGAGCGCCACGCCTTTGAAGACACCTTCTGGATTAGTGATTACTGTTTCACTGAGGACAGGTTTGCCTGGGTCGGTAGTAGTAATGGTGAGTAAGGCGAAGGCAACTGGTTTGCCAGTGATGCTGTTGAAGACGAGGCCCTGTGGTCGGCCAGCGGGGAGCAGACCGAAAGCTTGGAGGAGTCTGATCAGCAGCGTTAGTGATAGCGTGCCGCCAAAGTAGGTGGCGATACCAACAGCTGCTGCCAGAGGAATGAAGCCGGCCAGCGCCAGAGCACTAACTGGCGCTAATAGGTCACCAGCTTGGTCAAGAGTAGTGACAGCCTGAGGTGGTAACACTGAGCGAATGGTGGTGATGATCGGCAGGAGTAGCTCGCCAGTTTCTTGGATAATTTCATTCAAAATTTCATCTGGCGGGATGTAGGTTACTTCGATGATCGGCGATGGCCCGGGGCTGCTTGGTGGTGTGGGTGACGGGCTAAGTGGGGGAGTTGCACCTGGTGTGGGACTTGGCTCTGGGCTCGCTCCAGGTGAAGGGCTCGCTACTGGACTGGGGGTGGGTGACGGAGACGCTGGTGGAAACACGATGGTATCACTCAGGATGATGAACTGGACGCTGCTCAAGACGCTGACATGATTGGCTTGGTCGGTAATCACAAAGTCGAGTATCATCACTACATCTCGGGGAAGTGTGCCAAGCTGAAGTCCCCATACGCCGTTGCTGGCGATGGTATTGGTGAACTGTTGGGTGGGATCACCTGGGATAGTGAGGGTAGTCTGGACCGTGCTGTTGGCCTCGCCATTTCCAATGATCAGTGGTTCGTTGTCGTTGAGTTCGATTGGCGAGCTAGGAATAGTCGAGGCATCTTGAGCTGAGATGGTGACGACAGCGTCACCGATGCTGGTGATCACGAAGTTGGGGGCTTGGGTATCGATGGTGAAGCTCCAAGTGGCTGAGTCCGAACCATTGCCAAGAGCATCAACAGCTCTGATTTTCCAAGTGTGTGTGCCTTGGCTCAAGTTGTCTTTGACCGTTAAGGAGTACTCATTGCTCACGTTGTCATAAGTGAGAATGTAGTCATCGTTTTCAGTTGGAGTGGTGGGGATCGAACCAAAGAGGGTGCTGCCGTCAAGAGAAAGTTCGTAGCGAGCTATGCCGTTGGCATCGGTGGATTCCCGCCACACGAAGGTGGGCTTGCTGGTGGTGACGTACGAGCCATTATTGGGAGAAATCAGAATTGGGGTAGTAGGAGCGGCGTTGTCAGCGATGCTGGCTGAGACAGTGACGTCACCTTCTTCACTTTGAGTACTAGCTAGAACTCGGTGTAGTGGCGTTAGCCAGTTCGCTAAAGCAACTATGACACAGGTGAAGAAAGCAAGTCGGGTGACAAACGCGTGGTGGCTACTGTGGGCGCTGGTAGTAGCTTTGACAGGCTGCATTGGGCATAGCGTTAGACGCGGCTTGGTGGTTCTTGAGTACCGTTTTCGAGTTCTGAAATACGCTTTTGGAGTGCTTCGACATCGTGCTGACGATCCGTTTTGCGGTGGAGATAGTGACGTCTAATAGCGACAGCAGCTACGACTACGATCAGCACAATGCTGAGGACAGTGAGCACCAGTGTAAGAGGCACTAGCCAAAACTGGGTGGCGGCTACAGCGACTTGGCCGCTGCCAAAGCTCATCACAACTTTTGCAGTGTAGAGACCCATGCCCCAGGTTCTAGACCACTCTGTCTCGAAGTCTCTGCCAGCAAGTGGGAAGACGTTTTTAGGCTCGACGGTAATACTATCTACTTTTCTGCCAAAAATATTGTAGATCTCGACATTAGTTCGAGGTCTGATGTGAATGTCTGAACGATTGTCAACGCTAAAAGTGATGGGTACGGGTCCATACTCGGTGAACGAGGGTACTACTAGATTGCGGATGAAAGCTTCTTCATTGATCGGTCCTTCTACGGTGACATAGAGGAGTGAGCCGACCTGTTGGGTCACGGCGGAGGCTGTCTCCGAAGGGCCATCGCCAGTAGCAGGTTGATGGGTGACCATAGCGTAGTGACCACCGGGTAGGGCATCTTCTGGAATTTGGATAACTGCGTTTAAGACACCAGTTTGACCAGGGCCAAGCGTTTGCTGCTCGGGAGAGACAGTTAGCCAGCTTGCTAAGCTCCAGCGATTCGATAGGTCTGTGTCAGTAATCTGCACTGGAGTTTCACCGTCTTCGCCGATCACAAAGTCAAAGGCGTCGCTGGTGATGCTGGTAGTTTGTTGAGTTTCGTTGCGGATTCTGAGCTGCACCTGCAGTACTTCTCCTGGAGCAGCTGTTAATGAGCCATCGTCACCAATTCGAGGGGGGATGGCTGATAAGCTGATGCTTTCATTGCCGATAGTAGTTTGACTCACCTGCTGTGTGGGGAGCGATTGTGCGGTGGTTTCCTGAGCTGGTTGAGTACTTGTAGGCAACGGTAATGCCTGTTGTGCTAGTACATCAGGAACAATTAGGGCGCTTCCCAACACAATGCCACCAAGCACCGTGCTGAGTGCGACTTTACTACGTGTGGTGAAGTGGGGCAGGCGGCTGTTCATGAGAGCTCTCTAAAAGGTGGCTGTAGCTGTGTACTTAATGTAGTTTTCATAGTCTCCAGCAGAGTTGGTGATAGCGGGAATAATGCGGTAGCAGACATCTACGTTTTCACTATCAGCAGTAGTAGTACTGCTGAAGAGTTGGACGGCTGTCTGGCTATCTTCTTCGTCTGCAAATTGGCGAGCACAGAAGGTGCCACTGCAGTTGCCCGATGACGTGTCGTACTCGAAGACGATGGCCGCTGCATCATCATTTTCCATCGAGTAGCCAAAGCCCTTGTTACTGGTTGTGTCCCACTCGTCTGAGGCAGCATGAGTCATAGCAGCGTTGTCACCAGCTGAATCCCTGATGCAGTCCACGCCAGTGTTATCACCTGAGCATGCAGCCCCATTGAGACCAAGTTGATCATTTGCTAAAGCAGTGACACTGTAGCCGCCTGTACCGTTGGTGGATACAGTTAAGGTTTGAGCAGCGTCAATGAAGGCAGAAAGCGAGAGACTTCCAAAGGGAACTGCGACGGCAGTGGTGGTGACGCCAGTGGTGGTTCCACAAGTGCTGGTGCTTGAGCTAACACCCGCGATGGTGAAGTTAATAGTCGGATCTACAGTAGCAGTCACCTTGACAGCCTCGATGACGCCCACTGCTACCGAGACGCTGTCTTGGACAGAGTAGCTGCTATCTAGGTGCTGAATGATGATTTGGTGGCTATTGGCGGTGCCAGCAGTATGACCGCTCTCAGGAGCGGGGTTGATCAACGAGTCGATTACGATGGCGTCATTACTACTGCCGTCAAAGTCCGTGCTGACGGCTCCAGTTCCCGAGTACGCACACTCGAATGAGTGGTACTCAGTGCCACCAACGTCGATTGTAGAAGCGGTAGCGGTGCCGGTCACAAAGTCGTAGGTGGCTGTAGCATTGCTAGGACAAGTGACGGTAGGTGCGCTATTACCAAAGTCAAAGAAATCTCCGTCTGGGATACCATCGGTTGAGTCAGCATCACTATCAAGTGAGGGTACCAGGACGCGGAAAGCGCCATTGGCGATGGCATTGGCAGTAGTGAACCTGACTGTGTGAGTAGCTGATTGGCTTGCAATCACGTCGTCATCTTCATCGGCATCACCAGAGGCCAAGCCAGCTGTGATGGTGAACTCAGGATTGGGGTTCGTAGAGGAAACAGTGTGAGCAGCTAAACTATTGCCATCACCGATCCGCACAGTGTCGCCTTGGACGAGCTGATTGGTGGATAGAGAAGGATGAGCTCCAGCTGTTTTTATAAGCAAGACAGTACTGCCGATACTGTTACCAGCATCGAGTGAGCCACGAAAAGAGAGTCGAGGATTAGACAGTGTGACCGAAGCGCTAGTCAGACTAGCTGACTCTGTTTTGGGCTGAAACGTAGCAAAAGCTAGTAGGGCAAGTAAGGAAAGCCCTGACCCAAGTAAAGCTCGAGAGTGTCGGGTGAGTGGGCGATAATGTTTCATTTATTTCGTATCTGCTCTACAGAGCTTTTTCACAAACATAGCACAGCACACATTCGTGCGCTCAAGAACCATTAGAGCATAGTGATGTAGCTCGTGACAATACCTGGTTTGGATGTGTTTTCTTGATTGATGTACTTTGAAGTAGTATGTAATCCATCTCTAGTAGGTAATTGGCTCTCGATGGAGGTAGTCTGCTCGTTTTTTGAGAGCTACGTATAGGGCAACTCCAATAATTAAGGCTCCAGCAAGTGAAAAAGGAAAGGCAACCACAATCTTGGAATGGGTACTACTGCCGCTCGCTCCGCTCGCGGCTTCATCTGAACCATTTTGCTCGAGTTCAACCGTCACCGTGTATGGTCCGAACAAGAAGGCGGGCTGGTGCTCAAAATTAGTGCTCAGTACCTCAGGATCCTCCAGGGCAGTGGTCAGATCTGGCATGGTTCGCAAGATCCTTGAACTGCCAGAAAGCACCATGTCTGGATAGATCGGGAAGGCAGCTACTTCGTCTCCACGCCAGTTGGTGATCGAGGCACTACCAGAAGCAGTGGTGGCGTTGGCGCCATCGTTCTCAGCAGTGACCTGGAATCGTAGTGGGAATAAGCTATCTACGACCAGCGGTGTATCGAGTTTGGCCACGTTAACTTGACCCTTATCGCGCTCGGTGGGTGAGACGAGCACTATTAGGTTGCTACCGATGATGCCGGTGACGTCACTGTTTCCTACGCCAATGGTGGTGCCGGCCGTGGGTTTCGCCTCGAATAGGATGGTCAGAGGATACTCATCATGGTCGGCTGTCTCGGGTACATCAAAGGTAATAGTGGTAGTGTGTTTTTGGCCTGGTTGAAGCTCGAAGGTGGTGGTGGGAGCGCGTCCGCTAGAGGTAAAGCTGTAGTGTGGGAAACTTGAGGTATTTCGCAGCAGCGGCGTGCCTGTCTGGCCGTCGGTGGTGAAGTCGACGATTCGAGCTGTGACGGTGACTGGAGACGCGCCCTGATGCTCGAGACTGACGTTATGAACCAGCTTGCTACCAGGCTTGATGTGGAAATAGGTAGTGGGGGGTGAGACGCTAAGGTCGATGGCGTTGGTAGTTTGGGCGTAGATGGGAGAGGAGGTGGCAGCGACTAGTGCAGCAATTAGTAGTCCCAGTAGCAACGCTTTTTGTCTCATTGTTCCATGGTAGCACTAACTAATACCCCGGCACCGCCACGTACACAATGCTAGTGGTATAGGTGCCAGCTCCTTGGCTGCCAGAGATGCCCGCTTTGTACGTAATAGTAGTAGAGCGTTCGTTGGCGATATTGCTTGAGCTCATCACAGCCTGCATAGTCTCGGCATTGCTGATGTCGGCAAACTGGCGGAAGTAGGTGCTATCTACGAAGTCGGCGGGCGTGTCATCGCCATCAGAGTTGAAGCCAAAGCCTGGAATGCTGGTGTTAGTCCAAGGGTCAGCATCAGTCTCGTCACACGAAGCGGTATCGCAGGTGGTGTCGGGAATCTCGGTGACGCCGTCGGAATGCTGCAGCGGATGAGTTTCGTAGGCGTACACGGTGTAGCCACCGCCACCCCTAGTAGTGATCGTTAAGTCATTGCTGTCAGTGCTGTGCGATCCAGTAGACAGTGTGCCCAAATCGATGCCGAGGTCAGAGATCGTAAATGAGAAGTCATCTATCTGGTAAATGTACTGAAAACCAGCGCCGATGAAGTAGCTGGAGCTGCCGTACTCGCCAAATGGTCCGGCAAAGGTTTGGCCGACGGTGTCAGTCAGGTTGTAGCTAGCGCTCGATTTACTGCCACTAGTGGTGTTGAAGTTACCAAACTGGATGACGTATGAATCAGACTCAAGGCGATCGGCGAGGGTGGGAGTAGCAAAGCTCAAAAAGCTCAGCACCGAGAGCAAACCTCCAGCTATGATGAGTGATTTTCGCTTGGAGGTGAAGTGAGGACCTACTTTGGTCATATTACCTCTTTAGCTTAGCCAGTAGTGCTTCGATTTCGAGCTGCACTTTCATCAAACCACCAGTCAGATTTGCCTTATTTTGCTCGGGATACTCGGCGAGTTGTTGCAACCTCGAGACGTGAGGCTGGATGTCATTTCGGACGAGCTCCTCGATGTCGATTTTCTGATGTTGAAGCTGGGCTAACTCCTGATCTTCAGCCGCGATGATGGCGCGGTCTTGCATGACTTCATCGTGTTGGCGCTTGGTGAACAGGAAGAAGAACGCGATCACGGGCAGTGTGATTAACTCGGCCAGGTCAGTGCTCCAGGTGGTGGGTGAGACAGCATAGTGAAACAGCACTAGTAGCGGGACGATTAGGATGATGGTTGATTCATGAGCAGCGAACACCAGGAAAAAAAGGTGAATGTAGGTCAGGGCAAAGAGTGGCGAGTCGATGTTACCAGTGCTGCCGACTAACAGCAGCAGAGCGAAAGTAGCGATCGCCATCTCGAGTGACTTTTTACTTGGGGCGATGTGCCAGATTTTTCTTCGAGCCAGTGCTTTGAGCACAAAATACAACAAGGCCGTGACGGCAAAAACTTGGAGTGAGTAGTCGCTGAGCGCTGGAATCTGTAGCCAGATGTACACGGCTAAAATAGTCAGGCCTAGGAGTGCAGTATGGAGGTGGGCGGGCATGTCTTAACGATACACGCTGTGAGTCCCGGCATCAACAAATAACTATGTCATAAGGCAAGATAAACAACAGGAACGCAATCACTCCTTAGATTTGGGGTAGCCGCTGGGCTTGGAGTTGGTTTGGGTAGTAAATACACCGACAAAGCTGACGAAGACGATGAAGCCAGTGCCGAAAAGAAAGTAGGCGGCTTTTTGATGCTCCATGGCCAAGGCCGCAGCACTACCAGTCCAGCTGGCCATGATAAAAAGTAGAGCGGCTACAGTGGCACCGTCTAAGAGTTCGTCTCTAATGGTTCGTTCTTCTTCCATACTGAGTAGAATTTAGTTTTCCTGATTATAGCAACTCTTGGCAACCAGCCATGCTATACTATCCCCAGATGAACAGTAGCAGTATTTCACTCGAGCTTCTTCTTGGCGCCTGCTAGGTACGGGGGAGGAGTCCAGTGGTACAATCCCCCTTGAGGGGATTTTTTGTTTTATGTACAACCCACAAGCTATCCAGCAGAAATACCTAGAACTCTGGGAACAGAACAAGTTGTTCCAGGGGACTGAGGGTCGTGACGCCAGTAAAGACAAGATGTACTTGCTGTTTGCGTTTGCATACCCCTCGGGTTCGGGCTTGCACGTTGGTCACGTCGAGAGCATGACAGCACTCGACATTATGGCTCGCTACGACCGGATGCAGGGCAAGGACGTCTTCTTTCCTGTGGGATGGGATGCTTTTGGCTTGCCTGCCGAGAACTACGCCATCAAGACGGGTGTGCCACCAGTCGAGACGACTAAGGCAGCCATCAACACGTTTCGACGTCAGATCAAAGAGATCGGCATCAGCTATGACTGGGCGAACGAATTAGCGACCTGTCACCCTGGCTACTATCACTGGACGCAGTGGATTTTCTTGGAGTTGTTTAAAGAAGGCCTGGCATACCAGGCTGAAGGTAAAGTGAACTGGTGTCCCAGCTGCCAGACGGTGCTGGCCAACGAACAGGTTGTCTCAGGCGAGTGTGAGCGCTGTGGCCACGAAGTGATCCAGAAAGATCTCAAGCAGTGGTACTTCAAGATCACCCAGTATCGCGATGAGTTGATCTCAGGTTTGGATCAAGTTGATTGGCCCAAGGCGACCAAGGAGCAACAGTTGAACTGGATAGGGAGATCTGAGGGCATCCAAATTAGCTTTGAAGTAGTCGATTCGAAAGAAACTATTGATGTGTTTACCACCGCACCAACCAACTGGGGAGCTAGTTTCTTAGTTTTGGCTCCCGAGCATGCATTAGTTAATAAGCTCACTACCACTGAGCAACGTCCTGAAGTTGAAGAGTACTTGAAACAAGTTGAGTCTAGGTCTGAGTCAGATCGAGTTAAGACGAAAGAAAAAACTGGTGTTTTTACTGGCTCGTATGCTCGAAATCATGTGACAGGTGAAAACATTCCGGTTTGGATTGGCGACTTTGTCTTAGCAGGTGTAGGCACAGGTGCTATTCAGGCTTGTCCAGGTCATGATCAGCGCGACTTCGAATTTGCTAAAAAATTCGGATTGCCAATTCCTCGAGTTGTTGTCGGTCCTGATGGAGACATGTCGGAAATTACTAGAGTAGAGCAGGTTATCGATAAAACTATGCCTGGAAAGATGGTTAACTCTGATTTCTTGAATGGCATTGAATACAAAGAAGCTTTGCAGAAAACTATGGACTATTTTGTAGAGCAAGGTTGGGGTAAACGCATCACTACCTACAAACTCCGCGACTGGCTGATCTCTCGCCAGCGCTACTGGGGTGCGCCGATCCCGATCATTTACGACCCTGATGGCAACCCACACCCGATCAAAGACAAAGATCTTCCTTGGAAGCTGGCTACCGATGTGGACTTCAAGCCCACTGGTGAGTCGCCACTGACGTCTTCGCAAGAGCTACAGACTCGAACTGAGAGCTATGCTGCAAGAAAAATGGCTGGGATACTTCTGGCAAAGGCTGGCGCCCCGAGTATGACACGATGGATACGTTTGTGGACTCGAGCTGGTACTACTTCCGTTACTTGAGCTCTCGAGATGAAGAGCAGTTTGCCGACTCAGATCAGATAGCCAAGTGGCTCCCAGTCGATTTCTACATGATTGGACCTGAGCATATCGTGCTCCATTTATTGTACTCAAGATTCTTTACCAAGTTCTTGCGTGACCAGGGTTATGTCAAGTTTGACGAGCCGTTCATGAAGATGCGTCACCAGGGGATGATCTTGGGCCCCGATCACAAGAAGATGAGTAAGAGCAAGGGCAACGTCATCAACCCAGATGACATCATCGCCAAGTTTGGCGCTGATACACTGCGAATCTACGAGATGTTTATGGGTCCGATCGAAGCTGACAAGCCATGGGATGCTGGAGCAGTTAGTGGTATGTATCGCTTCTTGCGCAGGGTGCACGATCTGGTAGAAGCCCAGGCTGGAGGCAAGTTGAGCTCGGGGGAAGCACATGATCAGATCATTCGCCATCTCCACCAGACTATCCAAAAAGTAACTGAAGATATTCCAGCCCTGAAGTTCAACACGGCTCTGGCAGCTATGATGGAGTTCCTTAATGCCTGGGAGACTCAGGCGCGCCAAGGCAAGGTGGTGCTGTCCCGATCAGACCTAGGGTCTGTGATAAAGCTACTGGCACCGTTTGCGCCATTTACGGCTGAGGAGTTGCACGCAGTGGTCACTGACAGCAAAGACTCATTTAACTCAGTTCACTTGACTGAGTGGCCCAGTTGGGACAAGTCGCTAGCTGCTG
>CAZTEB010000001.1:29570-47065 GCA_964612735.1 uncultured Pseudomonadales bacterium | reverse complement strand
ATGAAATCACCGATCATTTTGAAGAACGATTCACTGATTTTAAGAGTGAAGTTCTCAATGGCATTGACGCTGTTTTGGGAGAGCTTAAGGCTAGTCGGGAGGAACGACACACTCTCAATGGTCGACAAGTGGAAACTAGAGAAACGCTGGGTGATCATGAAGAACGGATCACGACCATAGAAAATGGATTGGCTTTTAGCTAATTATCTCTTTTTTTAGCTAGTATTCATGATTTCATAGTAAGTAGTTTGGTGTTTGTGAGTGCGGTACAATAAGAGCACTATGACACCAAAACGAATTCTTTCTGGTATCACACCCAGTGGTAACGCTCTGCACATCGGCAATTACTTTGGGATGGTTAAGCCCGCCATCGAACTACAAAATAACAGTGAGTATAAAACTCATTACTTTGTGGCAGATTTGCACGCGTTGACTACAGTCAAAGATCGCCAGCAACTCGAAGCCAATATCACTGGCGTGGTATTGGATTATTTAGCGTTGGGTCTCGATCCTGAGAAGTGCGTCTTCTTTCGCCAGTCCGATGTGGCTGCTCACTCGTTGTTAACTGTCGTGTTGGGCAACTATGTGTCGTACGGCCAGATGCAGCGGATGCATGCTTTCAAGGATAAACTTCAAAAAGACACCAGCGTTGAGAGCATTAATATGGGCTTGTTCAACTATCCTATTTTAATGGCAGCAGATATTTTGCTGTACAAACCGCATGGTGTGCCAGTTGGTGAAGATCAAAGACAGCACGTAGAGCTGACTCGTGACATTGCTGAGAACTTCAATAGAGCCGTTGGCACTGAAGTGTTTCCGCTTCCCGAGGCATTAATTCAGAAAGCTACTGGTAGGATTATGGGGACTGATGGTGAGCGCAAAATGAGCAAGTCACTTGGTAACATCATCGGCATTTTTGATGAGCCTGATGTTATCAAGAAGCAAATCATGGGAGCCTATACTGACTCCACTCGAATAAAAGCAACTGACCCCGGTCACATCGAAGGTAATACTGTCTTCATGTATCATGATTTGATCAATGACAACGCTAGTGAAGTTGCCGAGCTTAAAGAACGGTACCAGCGGGGTACAGTAGGTGACGTCGAAGTCAAAGAGAAATTATTCGCTGCTCATCAGCGTTTGTTTGCTCCTGCTCGTGAACGACGTGCTCAGCTTGAATCAAACATGGATCAAGTCAGAAAGATTTTAGCTCAAGGAGCTGCTAAGGCTGCTACGCTTGCTGACGAGACATTGCGAGAAGTCTATGAGGTGATTGGAATGAAGAATGGGTTGAATTGATATCCGAAAAAGATTTTTTACTAGGAATGTATGTCAACAGAACACTCAGGAATAGATAAAGTAAGGGTCGCTACCCGGGAACTTCCCTCTTCTGAGTCAATAGCATTAATTCTTTCTAAGATAGAAGCTGGCGATCTTCCGCTCAGACGGTTGGCTGAGGGTGTATACAACAATGTTTTCGAAATAGAGACTAATACTCTAGGCGACCCAGATTCACATAGCGCCCAAGAAATAGTTCTCAAAATACTGGGATCTGATTCCTCTGTTGAAAAGTCGTTGGACAAAGCTACAAATAGGTATAGCACTGGTGAAAAATTAGCATATGATCTTGAAGTTTTTGCTAGCCTAGAATCAGTAAACTTAAGCAACATCACTACAGAGGATCCAGTAGTTTTAAATCAATTACTACAACTAGTGTTGCAGTATGAAGTGTATAAGCGGTATTTGGGTAAACATATTCTGCCAAAGCAATTTGCCATACTCAACCTAGACTTTCCCCTTATTGGTGAAGAGATCACACCCAGGGCATTAGAGTTGTACGAAAGCATGGTTGATCCCAGTAGCGGTCAAGGTGAGATGGTTATTGATGAGGGTGTTGAGCTACAAGAATTACCAGGTGGTATGAAGGGAAGGGTGTGCGTCATCTCCTTACCATACACATCTATCAGATGTTTTCGTGAATACTTGGAGGATGAGCCTGGAAAACTTTTTAGCATTGTAGGTGGTGAGGGCTCAGATGTTGTAGAAGTACAGAGAAAGCTCAACTTCAAGACAGTGGCTGATGAGGAAATCATGCAGCCAGAGGTGGCGTATAACCTTGGTAACGATGAGATTGTCGATGAGTTATGGGATGATGAGCTCGCAATTGAGATGTGGTCGTTCATTGAAAAGTTAATTACTATGGTGCAAGTTGGCGTGAGTATTGATGCTGGTTACAGAAAAGTGCCGTTCTATGACATCTCCATTCTTGTGAGTAGTGGAGCAAAAAGAATTGTTTTGCACGACACGAATAACTGGGAGGTGAGTGATAGTAATCAGCGGTTTTCCTCTACGACATCCTCAGATCGACCGCCTGACCCTTTTCCTGGTATTGTTCGATCGAATGTTCATTCAACTTTAAGAAAACATCTAGTGTCCCCATTAATTGACAAGCTAGAAAAAGCCCTTATAGACAAAAAATTTAAAATAGACTGCATTAGAGATGAGGTAGAGCAAGTAATCGCTAAGTTAAAAATAAAGGTTGGGGAACAGACGGTAGAAAATATCGAAAGTGAGAATGAACCGCGGGAGCAAGAGGCAAGGGCATATGAGATGGAGATAGGAGCTAAGTACGATGAGCTGGATAACTTGGAGAAGCAAAGTCAAGACTGGATAGATTTGAAGGTCGAGATTAGGAGAATGTACGATCATTATCGAAAGCTTTGCAATGCAGTAGTATATCCGAGTAACGAAGCTTTCATTTTAAAAAGCTCGAAGATTTATTAGTAGTTAACTAAAAAACTTTAAGTGCTTCCTAAGTTTGGTGGCGCACTTGAAGGTGCTTGAATTATTCACTATGAAGTTAGCTCAGAACGTCACCCTCTACAACGCTATTTCCACTGATGGTTTTATTGCTACTAAAGATGGTAATTCTGATTGGGTGTCCGAAGTCGATGTGCCATTATTTGAAGCACAAATGGCAGAGAAGGGCTGTATTGTGCTCGGCAGAACAACCTTTGAACAATATCTGGGTGAGCTGTATCCAGTTCCGGATATCACCAATATTGTGATGACCTCTGATTCTTCCAAAGAAAAAGAAGACGGCAAAGTTATCTACACTTCAAAGTCACCTAAGGCTATATTAGAGTTGGCTCGGTCAAAAGGTCATGATCAAGTATTATTAATCGGTGGTGGTCACGCCAATGGTGCTTTTTTGGAAGCTGGTCTGATTACTGAAATGATTTTGAGCGTGCATCCATTGGTATTGGGAGACGGCATTAGTTTATTTGAAGGTGTTTCCAGGCAGCTCGAACTTTCGCTACAAAGTGTACAAAAATTGGATGAAGGCTTAGTGCAGCTTAGGTATGCGGTACAATAACCCCCTATGAAACCAACTATCCAGTACCCAGATTTTGACAAACTCGACATTCGTGTCGGCAAAGTTATCGATGCTTCTGCCCCAGATTGGAGCAATAAGCTGCTCGAGTTCACCGTTGATTTTGGCGAAGAACTTGGAGAAAAAACTATTCTGTCGGGCGTCAGAAAATGGTACTCACCTGAAGATTTTATCGGTAGTTCGTTCTTGTTTGTCGTTAACCTAGCTGAGCGCAAGATGGGTGAAGGAGTCAGTCAAGGCATGATGCTGATGGCTGATGAGGATGACGTGCCGACCATTATTCCAGTTGAGGGTAAAGGTGGCGAACTTGCTCCTGGAGTGAGTATACGTTAAACATGCAAAACAAAAAAATCGGCGTCGTTGGTTTAGGCATCATGGGTCGTGGTATGGCCCAGAATTTTCTTAAGAATGGTTGTCAGGTGTTCGTTTGGAACAGGACAGCCGAGGTTGCTCAAGACCTAGTCAAAGAGGGTGCAACTGCAGTCTCGACTCCCAAAGAAGTAGCTCAGCAGGCCGACGTTCTGTTTGAAGTTACCGCCAATGACGAATCATCGAAGTCAGTGTGGTTGGGTGATGACGGTATCTTAGCTGGTGCTAATCACCAGACAATCGTGATTGCTAGTGCTACCTTATCCGCTGCTTGGGCGGATGAGTTGATCAAAAAGTGTGCTGAAGAAAAAGTTTCCTTTATCGACGCTCCACTAACCGGCGGACGCATTGGTGCTGAGACCGGTCAACTGACACTACTTTGTGGCGGCGACGAAGCAACACTTGATTCCTTGCGCCCAACATTCAAGGCAATTACTAAAAAAGTTCTGTATTTTGGTCCCGCTGGTCACGGCATGCGCTACAAGCTGCTACTCAACTTTGTCCAAGCCACCCACATTGTGGCTTTCTCTCAGGCTATGGCTATTGCAAAGAATCACAGTATGGATTTGAGAAAAGTCGGTGAAGCTCTAGCAGATAGACCTGGCGGCGTCAGTACTGAGATTGCAAATCGTTCGTATTTTACCAAGCCCAATCCAATCACCTTTTCCATGGAGTGGCTTGCCAAAGATCTTTCGTATGCTCAACAATTTGCCGGCAAAGTTGATGCAACTTTGTTAGACGATGTGCTTAAACTCTATCAGCAAGCTTTGGACGAAGGTCTCGGCCAAGAAGACTGGGCGACCATCTCTCAACTTCTCGAAAGAACTGATCGAAATTAGCCTGGAGAATGGCGTCGCGTTTGTTCAACCCCGTGGTACAATACTCCCCTATGGCACAGACTAAGCAGCCTGGTGGGAAGTCAGCTTCTCCTCAATCAAACAAGACTTCAAACTCGTCCAGAAATAACAAGCGTCGAGTTGGCAAGATGTTTGAGTTCAACATAGATCTTGATAGATTTTTCAGTAAAAGTTTCGTGTACGTGGTAATTGCCATTTTGGCACTGCCGTTTATTCTAAGTTTATTTTCCGGATCAGGTACAGAGGATATTTCTATTAGTCAGCTGATTCGTGACACTCGTGAAGAGAAGATTAAGCAGATTGAAGTCGCGGGCCAGCAGCTCGAAGTCACGTATCAGGATGATAGTCAGCGTCGCGTCCGTAAAGAGGACGGTCAAGAAGCACTCAGCATCCTCGAACAAGCTGATATCGATTTGGCCAGCGTAGATGTGATCGTGCGCAATCGTACCTTTGGTGAGATGGCATGGGAGTTGATCCTCAATCTACTGCCAATTGGACTGATGGTGTTGGTGTTTCTCTTCATCTTCCGACAAGCACGAGGCGCCCAAGATGGCATCATGGGTATTGGGCGTAGTAAAGCTAAAGTATTCGTCAAAGGCAAGCAGGATGTTAAGTTTAAAGACGTCGGTGGCATGAACGAAGCTAAGCAAGAGCTCGAAGAGATCGTAGACTTTCTAAAGTTTCCCAAGAAGTACACTAAGGTAGGTGCCAGAACCCCCAAGGGTGTATTGTTGGTTGGTCCTTCTGGTACTGGTAAGACCCTGCTGGCTCGAGCAGTGGCTGGTGAGGCAAATGTTCAGTTTTTATCTATAGCAGGTAGTGAGTTCATGGAGATGTTGGTTGGTGTGGGTGCTTCACGAGTTCGCGACCTTTTTGCGACAGCTAAAAAAGTTTCTCCATCTATTATCTTCATCGACGAGATCGATGCTGTAGGTAGAATGCGTGGTCACGGCAGCATGGGTGGTCATGATGAGCGTGAGCAAACCTTGAATCAAATTTTGGTAGAGATGGATGGATTTACTCAGAGTGACAACGTGGTAGTAATGGCCGCTACCAATCGTGGTGACATGCTTGATCCCGCGTTGGTGCGACCCGGTCGTTTCGATCGCAGAGTGATGGTCAATTTGCCCGACCTTGACGAGCGCAAATTTATTTTAAATATTCACTCTCAAGGCAAGCCATTCGCTAAAGATGTCAACTGGGATCGAGTCGCCAAGCGCACAGTTGGTTTTTCTGGAGCAGACTTGGAGAACATGCTCAATGAAGCTGCAATCGCGGTGGCTCGTGGCGACCGAGACGCTATCACTATGGAAGATATCGAAGAAGCTTCACTGAAAGTAAAGCTTGGTCCTAGCAAGAAGCGTCTCCAAGATGACGTCGAGCGCAAGATGACGGCGTATCATGAAGCTGGTCATGCTATTGTGGCACACGCTTCAGAGCATGCCGATCCTGTCCATCGCATATCGATAGTATCTCGCGGTCGAGCGCTAGGTTTCACTCTGACGCCGCCTGAGAAAGATAAGCTGCAAACTACCAAATCTGAATTGATTGACGATATTGCGGTTTTGATGGGTGGTCGAGCAGCTGAGGCTTTAATCTTTAATGAGTTGACTGCGGGTGCTAGCAGCGATATCGAAAAAGCTACCCGTATTGCCCGGGCGATGGTGGTCGATTACGGCATGAGTAAGCTCGGTGCTATGAACTTTGGCCCTCAGTACGAGACTTCGAATTATGGTCGCTCTTGGGGTGAGCCAGCTACTATTTCTGACAAGCTTCAAGAGAAAGTAGATGCCGAGATCACGGCTTTGATCGATCAAGGGCAAAAGCGTGCTGAGCAATTACTAAAGAAGCATCGCAAGCAGCTCGACGGTGTTTCGGAGAAGCTGCTCGAAGTTGAGACGCTCGATGGTGATCAATTCGAGAAGTTAATGGGCTTTGCCAAGGCGAAGCGGTAAGAATTACTTTCCCCAGCATGGAACGAAAATTTAGACTTGTTATTGCTGATGGTATTGAACTTGACTTGACTGACAAACAAAGAGAGACCCTTGAGGCATTTTTGGCAGGAAATGCATCAATCAGAGAAATTGCTGAGTACCTAGGTCTTCCTGAAAAAACAGTTAAGAGTAGGGTGTATGGGACAAATCGAGTTGCTCTAAACCCCACTAGAGCTCAAAGAGGCTTATTTGGTTTTTTTGAGGATCAGACAGACTTGCCAGTGAACAGTCTGGTTGAATTGTTTTTTGCACTCATTACTACAGGTCTAGTGCTTCAAGAGATGGTTGATGCCAATTTCCTTGACGATCCTTCTTGATCCCTGCCTCCCAACCTGCGTATACTAATCTGGTATGAACCAGGTTTCCAATAAACGTCTTATTTTTCAGACTCGTCGATTTCGATATTTGCTAATAGTACTACTGATCGTGTCGTTCGTGCTTGGATTGGTGATCGTGCCGTTCGAGAGAATGAGTGACGGTAGTATTCAAACCTACTTCGATGGTCTGTGGTGGGCGATCACTACGGTGACTACGGTAGGCTATGGCGATCTTGTGCCAGTCACGGTTCAGGGTAGAATGATAGGCATCTTGCTCCAGATAGTAGGTGCGATGAGTTTTGGTATCATCATCGCTATGATCAGTAATTACCTTAATCGCTCACAAGAGGAGTTTTACTGGGGTCGATTATTTGAGCGCTTGGATCGAGTTGAGTCACAGCTTGACGACATCACCAAGCGCACTGGTTACATGGTTAAAAAAACCCACGAAAAAGATGAGGCAGCTTAGCACATTTCTTCGCCTCACTGCTCCTGAATACAGATAATCCCTGTTACAATGCAGCTATGTCTCGAGAGTCAGACATTTTTATTTTGATTGATGGTCACGCTCTGATCTATCGTGCCTACTTTGCGTTCCCAGGTCTTTCTGATCCACAAGGCAGATTAGTCAATGCAGTGTATGGATTCACTCGAGTTTTACTAGGAGTAATAGCCCGCTTTGATCCTGAGTACTTAGCTGTTGCTTTTGATCATCCCAAGCCAACCCTTCGCCATAAAGAGTATGAAGACTATAAAGCCCACCGGGAGGCTATGCCAGATGATCTACGACCTCAGGTGGAGATCATTAAGCGCGTAGTAGAAGCCATGAACATGCCGCAGTTTGAGAAAGCAGGCTATGAAGCCGATGACTTGATTGGGACGGCAGTCAGGCAAGTCAAAGCTGGTGATGACGTACTGAGTATGGTGGTGACGGGTGATAAAGATTTGCTTCAGCTGGTCAATGACCACACACACGTTTTCATTCCTGCGCGGGGAAAGTTTGGCAAGGACATTGAGTATGATGCGGCTACTGTGGAAGAGAAGATGGGTGTGACACCCGAGCAAGTTCCTGAGCTTAAGGCTTTGATGGGTGACAGCTCTGATAACATCCCTGGTGTTAAGGGCGTTGGAGCCAAAACGGCGGCTACGTTGGTGCAGAAGTTTGGAAAGCTTGAAGAGCTGTATGCTCGCCTAGAAAGAGTGCAACAGGGTGAAACAGATGATGTTCTCAAAGGAGCTTTGATCAAGAAGCTGACTCAAGATAAAGAAAATGCTTACATGAGTCGTGAGTTGGCGACTATTATGACGCAAGCACCCCTGACCTTGGACTTACCCGCCTGTCGAGTCAGGGAGTATGATAAGGAACAAGTGTGGCAACTGTTTGATGAGTTAGCGTTTGATTCTCTCAAGGAGTTGTTGCCAGCAGATGATTTTGAAAGTGGTATTCAGGACGCATTATTTTAATGCGTTATTAAGATAAAAATGAGTACAAAAACTAAAAAAAACCTCAGGATTGCTCTTGTTCACGACTACCTGCGGGAGTATGGTGGTGCCGAGCGAGTGCTTGAAGCACTCCATGAGCTCTATCCAGAGGCTCCTGTATATACCGCCTTTGTTGATCGCAAAGCTCTGGGTATTCATTGGCAGAGATTTACTGACTGGGATATCAGAACTACTTGGTTGGCGCGATTTCCGTTGATCAAGAAGCTATACTCACCGCTGCGGATTTTCTCTGCTAAAGCTTTTGAGTCACTCGACTTACGCGAATACGATGTTGTGATTTCGTCGTCAAATGCGTACATGGCTAAAGCAGTCAGAGTTCCCAACGGTGTTCACATCTGTTACTGCCACACACCCCCTCGTTCGTTGTATGGGTACACTACTATGACCAACTGGAAGAAGAATCCGGTGTTTCGTCTTGGAGGTTTTTTGATCAATCACTTTATGAGGGTAATTGATTATTATGTGGCCCAAGAGGTGGATCACTTCATAGCTAATTCTCAGGAGACGCGTCGTCGGATCACCAAGTTTTATCGCAGAGAAAGCACTGTGATCAATCCACCAGTTGATGTGCCTGAAGCTACTCCTTCAGCTAAGAAGCGTGAGTACTATCTGTACGTTAATCGTTTAGCTCTGGCTAAGCACCCTGAGTTAGCCGTTGAGGTCTGTTCTGAGTTGGAGCTACCACTTAAAGTAGTTGGCACCGGTCCTATGCTTGATGAGCTCAAAGCCCAGGCTGGTCCGTCAGTCAAGTTCTTCGGAGCGGTGACCGATGAGAAACTCCACACGCTTTATGCCAATGCAAAAGCTCTGTTATATCCGGTGGAAGATGAGGACTTTGGCATCGTGCCCGTTGAAGCTATGGGTCATGGGGTGCCGGTTATCGCTCATAAATCTGGTGGTCCCAGGGAGACGGTGCTTGATGACAAGACGGGCATTTTGTTCGAAGAGCTGAATAATGAGGGCTTACAGGCTGCTATTCGACGTTTTGAAAACACACCTTTTTCTTCTGATGACATTCATGCCCATGCCAAGAAATTTACCAAAGAGCGATTTCAACAGCAGGTTAAGAAGTTTGTAGAAGGGAAGAGTGATGAGTAGGGTTCGGTTCGAAAGAGAGATGGGCTTAGGAGCTGATATGATCGGTCTAGACGAAGAAGACTTCTAGAAGCATCTCTACTGCGGTGTCAGCTCTAGTAGCACCACACTATTCACCGGCATTGGTACAATAGTTTGCAGTACTGCTGCAGTGGTCGCTACTTGCTCAGTCGCCGTCTGGCCAGTCAGAGCTCGACGAGTGATGCTGTAGTTGCCTGGCTCGATATTCTCAAACGTGACGGGAACACTCTCGGCGTGCGCACCTAGCCTATCAAAGTTGGCTAGCACAGTAGTAATTGTTCCAGTCTCGTCTTCGCTATCGGTCGTTGCCACACCCTTGACCCAGTAGCCTTCGCCAGTGGTTTGTAGGCGCTGATCACCAAGTTGGTTCAAGAAACGTAAGCCATGATAGCGAGGTTTGGCTTGGGCGCCTACGTCGGCTGCAGTAAACAGTCCCCATCTGCCCCAGTGAGTTTGACCGGCAGGATCTTTGCCGTCTTGAATCTCAAACACAAAGGCTCTATCAACTACACCGATCATCTCCAGGCTAGCTGCCACCGTGTGTGCTGCGCTGTAGCCGCTGTCATACACGGCGTTATTCTCACTATCAGGTCCCCACTCTGTAATATGGAGCTCAGTAGTTGGTTCTAGTTGTGGATAAAAACTCAACCAAGTTCTTGCCTCCTGCATGTCTTTAGTAAAGACGTCGAGATCATGACTGTATCGATGCCACGAAATGAAGTCGAGCCGCAAGTTATTGCGAATCACGTGCTGAGCTAAAGCATCAAACCAGTTTCGGTAGAGCGCTGTTGTAGCAGGTCCACCAATCTTAAATGGCTGGACACCGCTGGCACGATTTGCCCCAATAGCGGCATAGGTGTAGAGATCGAGATAGTTTTTATCACCATAGTACTTCCAGTCACCGAATAAGTCTGGCTCGTTCCAGACTTCGTAGTAGACGTCTCTAGTGCCACGGGCGCCGCTGATGTGTTCTACAGTGCGCTGAACTGTCAGCTGCCAATCCGCCCAATTGACAGGAGCATCGATGATGTCGCCACGGCTAATGGCGGGAGGCATATACGAGAGAGCAATATATGGTTTGGCTCCAGTGGCTGCTATGTCGTCGAGTATGGGATCAAGCTTAGAGAAGTCGAATGTAAGATTTCCTGGTGATCCTTGAACTATTTCATAGAAGTCATAGATGTGGTCTATCCGGATGTATTCTGGTTCTAGGGCGGCTACTTGTGTAGTTAAGGGTTGGAGTCGCCAGTCGTATGCTTCGCCACCCTGAGCCAGGTGTCGCCAGGGTCTAGGAAGTGGTCCTAGTACTGCTTGAGTGTCAATTACGATGTTGGCTGGCTCACCACTGGCTTGTGTAAAGTACTCGCGAATGACATCGAGCTGTGAAGCGCCAACCACTGCTACTACTGCTAGCACTACGATAACCAAGCCACCGATGACGGCTTTAGCTTGAGAAACTTTTGAGGTGCGACGAGTGTTGAGCATCTACTACTTACTATACAATAGGTGCCCCCATCAATACGATGGTAAATGACTTGACACTTTAGCAGTCACGTTCTATGATTGCTAATATGATTGATCTGACGGCCCGACAAGTGCAGATTCTGCGCGCCATCATTAGTGAGTTTATCGAGACAGCACAGCCCGTTGGCTCTGACACTATTGATCGTAAGTACGCCATCGGCGTTTCACCAGCCACTATCCGAAACGAGATGGTGTATCTTAGCAAGCAAGGCTATCTCCAGAAGGGTCACAGCAGTTCTGGTAGAGTTCCGACGCCTTTAGCTATGAAGCTCTATGTGAATGAGCTGATGAAGGAAAAGGAGCTATCAGTTGCCGATGAAGTCTCTGCTAAAGAAAAAATTTGGAATAGTCGGGATGAAACTGATGAGCTACTGCGCCAAGCTACTAAAGTACTGGCAGAAAAATCTCGAGCGCTTGGTATCGCCATGACGTCAGACCGAAGACTGTATCACGCCGGTTATTCGAATCTCCTCAGCATGCCCGAATTTTATGACATTGACGTGATTCGTCATGTCTTGTCGCTGATTGAAGAAGCTCAATTGATCGAAGAAATGTTTGAAATTGGTGCTAGCGAGACGCCAATTCAGCTGGTGTTTGGTCAAGAGCTTGGCAATCGTCACTTAGAGCCAGTAGGTGTGATTTACATGAATGTGAATACGCCGACTATCTCAGCTACTGTTGGTGTGTTGGGCTCGATTAGATTTCGTTATGACTACGTCGTTCCTTTGATGCGCTACTTTAGAGGTCTGATAGAGGAAATGGCAACGGAGAGAGTGTAATGGCAGGTTCAAAAAAACAAGCTGTTGTTACTACCAATGAGCTGGAGTCCCAACTTGAGGATTTGCGTCAACAGCTCGGTCAGGCTAGGGAAGCAGAACGACGAGCGCTTGCAGATTATCAAAACGTCGTCAGACGGCAGCAGCAAGACAGAAGTCAGTTAGTTCGCATGGCTGCTCGAGAAGTAGTCGAGCGATTGCTCGAGCCACTTGGTCACCTTAACCTAGCTGCTAGCCAGCTTGGCGACCAAGGCTTAACTATGGTAGTTGAGCGGTTTTGGACGCAGTTGAGCGAGGTAGGACTGGAGGAAGTCACTGTAATGGGACAGCCATTTGATGTGACCACTATGGAGGTCGCTGACAAGGAGGGCTCTGGTGAGGTAGTAGTTAAAGTCTTACGACCGTGTTACCGTCTCAACGGTGACGTCATCCAGCACGCTCGAGTAGTAATGGGCGACAAGTAATAGTACTAATAACAAACTAACTATGAATCTAAACGCAATCAACACTTCTGAGGGTTGTCTTTAGACCCCGAAGAAGTCCGTTGATGCCTGCCTGTCGGTAGGCAGGGAGTGTTTAGTCACTTAAAAGAAGTATTAGAAGGAGAACATATGTCAGATAAAGACACTAAAGCAGCCAGCGCAACTGGCAAAATCATCGGTATCGACCTCGGTACCACCAACTCAGCCATCGCGGTGATGGAGGGCGGTTCGCCCAAAATAATTCCTACTCAGGAGGGTAGAAATACCTTTCCATCGATCGTCTCACTTAAGGGCGACGATATGGCAGTAGGTGATGCGGCTAAGCGCCAGATGGTGCTCAATCCCAAGACTACGGTCAACTCTATTAAGCGTTTCATGGGTCAAAAGTCCAAGAGTAAGGCTGTGCAAAATGCCACCAAGCATGTCTCGTACGAGATAGCAGATGGTAAGGATGGCATGGCTGTCGCTAAGGTAGATAGCAAGGAATATACGCCTCAGGAAGTCTCAGCCAAGATTTTAGCTAAGGCTAAAGCTGACGCCGAGAGTTACTTGGGTGGTCCGGTCACTCGAGCAGTGATTACTGTGCCAGCTTATTTCGATGACTCCCAACGCCAAGCTACTAAGCAAGCCGGCGAGATTGCTGGTCTGACAGTCGAGCGAATTGTGAACGAGCCGACGGCCGCAGCTTTGGCCTACGGTCTTGATAAAAAAGGCAGCGCCAAGATCGCGGTATATGACCTAGGTGGCGGCACCTTTGACATCTCTATTCTTGAAATTGGTGACGGTGTGTTTGAAGTAAAGTCGACGAATGGCGACACTTTCCTCGGAGGTGATGACTTTGATAATGCAATTATCGAGTGGGTTGTCGAAGAGTTTAAGAAAGACCAGGGTAAAGATCTCACCAAAGATCCTCAGGCTCTTCAGCGTGTTAAAGATGCAGCTGAGAAAGCCAAGAAAGAACTCTCTTCAGCTCAGTCGACAGAGATCAATCAACCATTCATCACCCAAGGTGATGACGGTCAACCACTTCACCTGACTATGACGCTCAGTCGCTCGAAGTATGAAGAGTTGGTCGACGACTTAGTTCAGAAGACGTTTGGCCCAGTCAAGAAAGCTCTTGATGACGCTAAGGTCAAAGCCAGTGACATCAATGAAGTAGTGTTGGTCGGTGGCATGACACGTATGCCTAAAATCCAGGAAGAAGTTAAAAAATTCTTCGGCAAGGAGCCTCATAAAGGTGTTAACCCTGACGAGGTAGTGGCAATTGGTGCAGCTATTCAAGCTGGCGTGATCGGTGGTGACGTCTCAGACGTCGTGCTACTTGATGTGACACCGCTGACACTGGGACTGGAAACACTCGGCGGGGTTCGCACGCCCCTGATCGAGCGCAACACCACTATTCCGACGAGCAAGTCACAAGTCTTCTCAACAGCTGCTGATAATCAAACGCAAGTCGAGATCAACGTACTGCAGGGTGAGCGAGAGATGGCTGCTGATAATAAATCACTCGGTCGGTTCGTGCTTGATGGTATTCCACCTGCGCCTCGAGGTATGCCACAAGTAGAAGTCACTTTCGACATCGATTCGAATGGTATTTTGAACGTAGCTGCCAAGGACAAAACTTCTGGTAAAGAGCAGAAGATCACTATTCAAAACTCAACCAATCTTTCAGAAGAAGAAGTTGAGAAGATGAAAGCTGATGCTGAGAAGTATGCTGAGGCTGACAAGCAGAAGAAAGAAGCCGTTGAAGCTCGCAACCAAGCCAGTGGCGTAGCGTTTGAGATTGAGAAGCAGCTGGGAGAGTATGGCGACAAACTCGATGCCAAAGACAAGGAAGCTATCGAGGAAAACGTCAAGAAGCTCAAAGAGCTGGTTGAGAAGCAGGATGCCACACCAGAAGAACTCAAGCAAGCTACTGAAGCGACCCTAACGTCAGCTCAGAAGATGGGTGAAGCTATGCAGAAAGCTCAAGCTGAGCAAGCAGCTGGCTCTACACCCACCGACGGTGACGCCAAAGAAGCCAAGTCAGCTGACGCAAAAGATAGCGACAGGGGTGAGGCTGAAGAAGGCGAAGTAGTGAAAGAGTAAGAGTCCTCTTTTTGAAATGAGAAACAGCCCTCGAAAGAGGGCTGTTTTTGTTATCTCCATATCCTATTGCTGATCACACTGAGTATTTTTTAGTCAACTGTAGTAAAACAAAAATAAAATCAGCATCTGCACTGGCTAAACAAATATAATTTCTTGTATAAATGTCACTATGGGAGTACTTCAAAAACTAGAGCGCCAGCTAACTGGAGCATTCTGGCTATTACCGCCAGATATTCATGAACGACAACGCTTTATAGCGAGCCTTACCCCATCTGGCCAGAAGGTGCTGGACGTTGGGGGTGAGCAGCGGATCTTGGGTGAGCGAGTTGGTGCTGCAGATTTTTATACAGTCAATGTAGATACTTCAAGTAATCAGACTCCAAAACACCAGGCTAAGACCCAACGCGATTTCTTCTACGATGGCAAGCACCTGCCGTTTGACGATGCTTTTTTTGACACCGTGGTCTGCATCGACGTGCTTGAGCACGTGCCACCCAAGCAGCGCACAGCACTGATTAAAGAGATGCTGCGAGTTGCTAAAGGGCAATTAATTTGTTCAGCCCCACTCGGCACAGTGTTTCACCAAAAAGCTGAGCAGCAGCTTTATGATCAGCTCAAAGATCAGGGTATGAACGTTGACTTTCTCGAAGAGCACATTAAGTATGGCTTGCCGACACCAAAAGAAGTCATGGATTGGGCTGACACCTTTAAAGGTCAGGTTTGGTACGCTGGCGACGTGCGGTTGGCTAATCAGCTATTCTGGTTGAATGGGTATCAGAGCTTAGTCGGGCCTCTGAATCATGCCATCTTTTTCGCCCGACTAGCACTTTACGCAGTTCTAAACGTCTGCGTGTATCCTATGATGGTGGGTTGGAGTAGGTATGGTGAGCATACGAATCGGTTTTATATGCAGCTTAGAAGGTAGTCTCTGCTATACTTTGTTATAGAAGTATCCTTGAAAGGATGAGATGGGAGCTAGAAGAAACGCAGAAGGACTCATTGCTAAGGGTGCAGAAATTATTGAAGACGGCAAAATTGTGATCAAAGGATTTGGAAACGCTAGTATGGAATTGTTAGCCCAGCAAATAGCAGCTTTAGCTGCTCAAGAGTCCACTATTTCTACAGCAGAGTGCACAGACGAGGAGGTTGAGACAGTTGACGAAGAGGGCATCCTAGATCCTATGGAAGAATGGTTTTCTAGACCTAAAGATGGCCTCTTTTAACCAACATTCTTCACAAAGTGATACCCATAATTGGCGAATGCTAACTTTTCGTAGAGTTTGTGAGCTTTGGTGTGATCATAGTGTGACTCGACGTATATCCGATAGCAGTCGCGCTCTTTAGCATCAAGCTCAACTTTCTTGATAAGTTGTGAGCCGAGTCCTTTGCCTCTGGCTGTAATACTGACAAAGAGTTCGTCTATCTCGGCAATCGGTTTGGGATACCTGACTACATGACGGATAGAGTAGGTGATAAAGCCGTGTAGTTTGCTGTTTACTTCAGCTACAAAGATGTAGCCAGTTTTACTTTCCAACACTTGCTTAAATGAATCATTGTCATGGCCAGAATAACGATCTTCGTTGACGAAGCCGTTATAGAGATCCATTAGTTGTGAGTAGTCGTCTGCAGTAGCGGGTCTAATTTCCATGGTCACTGTTGTCGATAATTTGATGAGTGGCGTCTTGTACGTACACAAATTGTGAATCTCTAAGCAGAATAAAAGAGTGTGGTTCATCGTAGGCAGCGTCTAGCCTAGTGCCCAAATACTTTTCTTTAAAGTGAGCATTTCCCCAATGTGGCAAAGCTACAAAGTTTACAAGCTGTAGACCTTCTTCAGACTGCAGGTCTGGAGCCTTGTGCTTGTTATCAAGGCGGCTGGTTATTGTGATGCTTGGTCCTACTATGATCGATCCTGCACTGGAACCAATGTATGGGGTACCGTCCTCTATAGCTTGAATCAAAATATCTCTTGCGCCCGCTTTCTCAATTTGTTGTAACAGAAAGAAAGTGTTGCCGCCGGCGACGAAAATAATGTCACTTTGATCTATTCGTTCTTTGATCTCTTCCGGAGTTTTATCTGTGAATGAAAACTGTTTCACGCTATGTCCGGCGTCAATGAGACTCTGCCTATCTCGTTCCAGCCACGACTTGCTGCCAGTTTCGACCTCAGCTGCGGTGTCGATAAATAGCACCGATGAAGCTTGCTCAGGCAGAAGAGTAATCACTTGATCACTAACTTTATTGAATTCAGAGGTTAAGAATAGCTGTTTCACAGCAATCCCTTCATCTTGGCAATGCCATAGGCACTGACACTAGGAGCATCGCGGATTTCGCCAGACTCAACCATCTGCTCAAACTCTTCCAAGCTAAACGTCCCCACCTCCATGCCTTGTTCGCTGACCTGTAGTTCTTGTTCGCCCTCAGTCAGCTTAGTTGCCAGAAAAATATGAAAGCCTTGGCTGCTGAAGCCGTACGCTTCATATAAGTAGCCGATCTCTTGCATAGAATCAGCTCGCAGCCCCGTTTCTTCTCGTAGTTCGTCTTTGGCCAATTGAAGCGCATCAAGCGTCGGTTTGTCTTCATAGTTTCCTTGAGGAAACTCCCAATACGATCCCTCTACCGCATAGCGATACTGCTTGACTAGCGTTACTTTGCCATCTTGGAACGGAATGATTAGTGCAAAATCAGGTTTGTCTACTACGCTGTAGACACCTTGAGTACCATCAGGAAACTCAACATCATCAGCTCTAATGTTCATCCACTTGGTTGTGTAAACGTTTTTGCTGTTCACTTGCTTGATCACAACTCAATTGTAGCATCGTAGGTTTTTTTATTTAGCACTCTGGGGTTTTGTCTGCTTAACAACCTCAAGTTCACTTGTTACAATAGTGATTCACTATGGCTACTAAACGCGACTATTACGAAATCCTTGGTGTCAAAAAAGACGCCAGTGAAGCGGATATTAAGTCGGCCTACCGTAAGGCTGCCCTGAAGTGGCATCCAGATAAAAATCAGGATAAGAAAAAAGAAGCAGAAGAAAAGAGAAGCGAATAAAAAGGGAAGGAAAAGAAAGGA
>CAZTEB010000001.1:7346-29560 GCA_964612735.1 uncultured Pseudomonadales bacterium | reverse complement strand
GAAGCAGAAGCAAAGTTTAAAGAAATAAACGAAGCCTATCAGGTCTTGTCAGATGCTAAGAAGAAGCAGGCGTATGACCAGTTTGGTCATGCGGCTTTTGACGCTGCTAGTGGTATGGGCGGCAACCCATTCGCTGGGGGGCATCAGGGTGGTCCTTTTACCTGGTCATACACGACGAGCGCAGGCGGCAACCCATTTGGTGGAGCTGGTAATCAGGATTTTGGCGATCCCTTCGAGATTTTCGAGCAGTTCTTTGGCGGTGGCTTTGGTGATTTTGCTCGGGCAGCCCGTCGACCTAGGTATTCACTGCGAGTTGACTTCATGGATGCCATTAACGGTGCTGAGAAAGAGGTTGAGATCGATGGCAAGAAGAAAAAGGTTAAAATTCCAGCGGGTGCTAATGACGGCACTCGGATTCGATTCGAAGACTTTGACATTACGCTCGATGTAGGGACGCATCCCAAGTTTAAGCGTGATAACTACGACATCTATGTTGATCAGAAGATCCCATTTACGACGGCAGCTTTAGGTGGTCAAGTTGAAGTCCCTACACTAGGTGACACGCTTAAGATGAAGGTACGAGCTGGCACTCAGTCTCATACGCTGGTTCGCTTGCGAGGTGAGGGTGTCCAGCAACTCAGAGGTAATGGTAGGGGCGACTTGTACGTGCGGTTGATCGTGGAAGTTCCAGAAAAGTTGAGTAAAGAGCAAAAGAAGAAGTTGGAAGAGTTGGCGGGGTTGGAGTAGGTCGTGTGCATAGTACCGAGCAAGTAGTGTATAATACCCCTACTGGTAGAGACGGGATGAGGACGGGCGAGAGCAGGTCCTTTTTTTGTCTCAGCTCATCAGTACAGTACTAACATAGCAACGAAGTAACTAATCAACTAAAGTAAGGAACTATGTCACAACCTACCGTAGCACGAACAGAATTTGCAGCAGCTATCGCTCAAATTGCTAATGATCGCAACATCAGCTCAGAGTCTATCATCAAGGCCATCTGCGCAGCTTTAGTATCTGCATACCGCAAGCAGATGGGTGAGCTTGATGAAAACACCTACTACTACGCCACCGTGAATGAACTGACTGGAGAAGCCCGTATCTTTTCATGTCCAGCTACTAAGCTTGACGAAGAGACCGGTGAAGTTCTCGAGTGGGATGAGTCACAATCTAAGGATGTCACGCCAGCTGGTTTTGGCAGAATTGCTGCTCAGACCGCCAAGCAAGTCATTCTCCAGAAGATCCGTGAATCAGAAAAAGAGCAGATTCTGTCTGAGTACAGTGACAAGGTTGGTGAGCTAATCACTGGTACTGTACTGCGAATGGACGGCAGAATGGTTGTTGTTGATCTTGGTAGAGGTCAAGCATACATGCCACCTGAGGAGCAGATGCGCGGTGAGTTCTATCGAATGAATATGCGGATTGCTGTCTTGATTAAGGATATTCGTGAGATTCACAAAGGTAAGAGCATCATCGTGTCTCGAGCTGATAAAGATGTGGTCGTCAAGCTGTTTGAGCGTGAAGTGCCCGAAGTTGCTTCAGGTGCTGTCAAAATTGAGATGATAGCTCGTGAAGCCGGCGTTCGTACTAAGCTAGCTGTTAAAGCTACTCAAGATGGCGTCGACCCGGTTGGTTCGTGTGTTGGTCAACGCGGCGTTCGTGTCCAAGAGGTTATTCGCGAACTTAACAACGAAAAGATTGACATCATTCCTCATTCAGATAACTCTATGACCTTACTCCAAGGTGCACTAGCTCCAGCTGAGGCGTTATTGATCAAGATAGATGAAGAGTCTCGCCAGGTAACAGTGATCTCTCCTGATGATCAGTTGTCGCTTGCCATCGGCAGAGGTGGTCAGAACGTTCGCTTGGCAGCTAAGCTTACTGGCTATCAGATCACTATCAAGTCGTCTGAGGGTGAAGTGAAATCAGAAGTAACTGGTGATGAGGAGTATGAAATCGACACGCTTGAAGGCCTAGAAGATGAAACCAGACAGCTTTTGATTACTTTCAAGCTGACGACTGTCGCCGACTTGGCTCGCTTCCGAGACAAGTGGCAAGGCTTTGATGACATCACTGATGCTCAGAAGAAGTTGCTGGCAGGCGCTGTTGAAGTCTTTGACAAAGAGGAAGAAGAAATGAGAATCGCTCGGGAGAGCGTACAGAAGGAAGAAAACAAGCTCAAGACAATGGAGATCTTAGATGAAGAAGCTGTGGCTGCTCAGGAAGAACAAGAAGCAGCATAAGTAGATAGAGGTAGTGTAAGAAAGTTGATAGAGGCAAACTATGGCAGTGCAATCGCGACCACCAGTTATCACCATCATGGGTCACGTCGACCATGGCAAGACATCCTTGCTAGATTATATTCGCAAGGCTAATGTGGTGAGCAGGGAAGCCGGTGGTATCACCCAGCACATTGGTGCGTACCAGATCGAGTTTAAAAGCAAAAAGCTGACATTTATCGACACTCCAGGTCACGCTGCGTTTAACAAGATGCGTGAGCGTGGTGCCACCATAACTGACATTGTTGTGTTGGTAGTTGCTGCCGATGATGGTGTCAAACCACAAACAATTGAGTCAATTCGTCACATAAAGTCTAGTAATGCATCGTATATAGTCGCAATTAATAAAACTGATCTCAAAGATGTCTATCCAGACAACATTAAGGCTGAGTTAGCCCAGCATGATGTCTTGGTCCAGGGTATGGGCGGCGACGTAGAAGCTATCGAGCTCTCTGCAAAGACTGGTAAGGGCGTCGATGACTTGTTAGAGAACTTGACCGTGATGGCCGAGCTGCTCGAGCTCAAAGCAGATCCTGAAGCCCCCCTTGAGGCTGTGGTGATAGAGTCTACCAAAGACGATAAGCGTGGTAGCGTCGCTAGTGTAATTGTGCAGCAAGGCACACTCCAACCTCGTCAAGATATGTACGTAGCTGATGATAGTGAAGTAGTGGGCAGAGTCCGTGGCCTGTTCGATGAGAACGGCAAGCAGCTGAAGCAAGTGCTGCCAGGCTCTCCAGCCGAGATCTTGGGTCTTAAGGATGTGCCTGCAGTAGGAAGCATTATTAGAGAAGATGGTGTCGAGTATCTGGAAGCATCTGCTGAAGATGAGGCTCTGGCCACCGACGACGCTGCACAGGCTGAGCTTGATCCCTTTGCCGATCTTGATTTCGAGGCTGCGTTCGGTGATAAAGAAAAGCTCAAGCTTGTTATTAAGGCTGATGTACAGGGCACACTCGAGGTGATTCACCAAAACTTAGATGAAGATCAAGTGGAGGTGGTCGCCAGTGGTGTCGGTCAAGTTACCGAGAAAGACATCGAGTCGGCTGTGACAAGTGGTGCCACTATCATTGCTTTTCACACTAAGGTCTCAGGCAAGATCAAGCAGATCGCCAAGGAAGCCGGCGTTCGCCTCAAGAGTTATGACGTGATTTACAAGCTAATTGAAGATCTCCAGAAGCAGATACTGAAGCTGATCGATGCCACTATTGATGAAGTAGAGACCGGCACAGCTGAGATTTTGCAGATCTTCGAGATGAAGGGTTTGAAGATCGCTGGTTGTAAGGTCAAGACCGGTGAGATTAAGAAAACTGACCTGCTTCACCTCAAGCGAGGTGACGAGATTGTTGCTGACCCTGTGATTTCAAGCTTGATGCATGGTAAAGACGAGATCGATAGCGTCAAAGCTAAGAACGAATTCGGCATTACTTTTAAGAGCAAAAAAGTTGATTTTCAGGTGGGTGACACGCTCGTAGCGTATCACTTAGAAGAAGACGAGTAATCCTTCTCTCATTTGTGTGTATTTGATATACTTGTATCTACTTAATAAGTCGAGTGGGAAGTATGTCAAAAGATCGATATAGTGGCACGATTGCAAGTGAAATTAAGGCATGGGTTAAAAAAGCTTCTACAGAGTTTGACGACACAGCTAAAGATGATTCTATGTTGCTACATGCTTTTGTAGATGGCATCCTTAGTTCTGCTAAAGCCAGAGATATCAATACTCTTCACAACTCTGATGCTCTTAGAACAGTGACAATTGGCGAGGCTCTTGCCGGCGTTCTCCGTGAGAGGCATCAAGCGCTTGAGCGCTTGGTAGATTCTCATGACTTGTGGGTAAATGAGCTGTCTGTTTATCGGGGTTTCTTTAAAAGCATACAAAGCCATGAAAATTACTATTATCTGTTTGGCAAGAAAATTCGTTCGTCCGAATTTAGCTTTGGTGCATTTAATGACCTCGTACTTCAGAGTCACCTCAATCACTACTGGAAACGACTGCTTCTTATACATGATAAAAGCCAGGTAGTTGCCTTAGATAGAAGCGTAGGTGGTGAAGGTGAATACTTGCGATTGCTCAGAAAAACAGCTGAAAAAACAGTGCAGATGTTAAACGATGATGAGCATGCGGGAAGAGACAATAGGCCAAATTATTCTGATCATTCTGTTAAGGACATCGGGTTCGTAGATATAAGTCATGAACCAGTTTTGTCCGACATCAACAACCTTTATCTTGAGGAATTTTTGCAGGTGTTATTGCTCATCAATTCTAGAACAGAGCTTCGTCTCTTTTTTACTGAAATAGTAGGCATTCCTTACGATCATCCTTTTCGAAAAGTAATTGAGCACCTCTTATTTGGGAGATCAAAATTCGCCATTCTAGACAAAATCCGCTACTGGTATGCCAAGCGAGGTACGCTCAGCCAAGAGAACTTTGATAAGCTTCAAAAAGCTAAGCGAGAGACTAGTCAACCAGGGTACGCCACGATGTCAGAAGCTATCGCCGCCATGGCAAACAGTAGAGAAGATGACGATGCGGGAGATTGGTTTGTAGCTGATGAAGACACAGCTGATGCCACTCACTTCGAATAAACCCCCACATCTGGTATAATAGCACTCAGTAAAAAAGGTTACTTTCTTTTTCGGCTGATCGCTTGATCGTCACAAAGCTGAGAAAGCAAGGGAGGATACCATCATGGCTTTAACCAAAAAGCAAAAAAACCAAATCATCGCTGACTATCAGCTGTTCGAAGGCGACACTGGTTCTCCAGAGGTTCAAGTTGCGCTGCTGACTGCTTCTATCCAGGAGTTGACTGAGCACCTTAAGCAGCACAAAAAAGATAACCACTCACGTCGTGGCTTGCTCAAGCAGGTATCTAAGCGACGTCGTTTGCTTGCTTTTTTGATGAGTCGAAGCGAAGAGCGCTACAAGAAGCTGCTCGATCGACTTGGCCTAAGCAAGTAAGCTTTGCTGCTCTCCATGGTATAATACTTCCACAGGTGGAAACACTCAGGTGTTCTACGTTTTATCCTTAAGTTCTGTTTTGGATATCTTCTCAAGAACTTAACCATAAGATGTAGAATCTGAGCATCTCAATTTTTTTACAGTACATCCCACCTTGAAAGGTTTGTTATGTCGTACCCCCTCTACGGTGATACGTTTACAACAGATATTACTATTGGCGATAAGACGATATCGCTGGAGATCGGTAAGTTCTCCGAACAAGTTTCTGCAGCCGTGGTCGCTCGTTGTGGTGACACCGTTGTGCATACTACCGTAGCTCTGGGCCGCAAGGTCAACTTGGGTTACTTCCCACTTTCAGTTGAGTTTATCGAGAAGCTCTACGCTGGCGGCATCATCAAAGGCTCACGTTGGGTCAAGCGTGATGGTCGACCAACCGACGACGCTATTCTTAAAGCTCGAGTGATCGACCGCAGCATGCGTCCCATGTTTGCTGATGGCATCACCAATGAAGTTCAGATAGTGTGTACCGTCTTTTCGTATGATGGTGAAAACGATCCTGACATGCTTGGTCTGCTTTCAGCAGGTGTAGGCTTGGCTATCTCAGAAATTCCTTTTGAAGGCCCTATGGCTGGCTTGAGACTCGGTTATTCTAAAGAGAATCAATCATTTGTATTCAATCCTACCCACACTGAGCGTGGTGAGAGTCAACTTGATCTGATCGTGTCTGGTACTAAAGACTCAATCGTGATGGTCGAGGCCGGTGCGGAGGAAATCACCGAAGAGGTGATGGTCGATGCTCTTGGCAAAGCTCAGGAAGAGCTGGCTACTATCAATACACACATAGAGAAGATTGCTAAGGAAATTGGCAAAGAGAAAGTTCAGCTAGTTAGTGATGAAGACTTGGCTGCTACGACTGCCAGAGAAGAGTTGGCTGCTCAGGTTGTGGCTGATCACCAGGCTGAAGTTAAGACTTTAGTGGAAGCTAAGGGCAAACTTCAACCCGTTGAGAGTGATAAGTTGGTAGCTACTATCATCGAGCAAGCTAATGCTGGCAAAGCAGAGGATGCTGCCGATCTAGTCACCGAGAAACAAGCAGCTACTGCTTTGCAGCTCGCTATGAAAAAAGTTGGTCGTCAAATGATCATCTCTGATAAAGTCCGGCCTGACGGCAGGAAGACTGATGAGATCAGATCTATCTGGTGTGAGACCGATGTTTTCCCAAGAACTCACGGCAGTGCCATGTTTAAACGAGGCGCTACTCAAGCAGTGACGATCACCACCTTGGGTTCACCAGCTCTTGGTCAATACATCGAAGACTTGGACGGTGAAGAGGTGCGTCACTACATGCACCACTACAACATGCCTCCATTTGCTTCAGGTGAGGCTGGTAGAATTGGGTACCCCAAGCGTCGAGAGATTGGTCATGGAGCTCTAGCTGAGCGTGCATTGCTACCGATGATTCCAAGCCAAGCCGATTTCCCGTATACCATTCACGTCGTATCAGAGATCTTGAGCTCAAATGGCTCAACCTCGCAGGCTTCGGTATGTGGTTCAACTATGTCGTTGATGGCGGCAGGTGTGCCTATCAAGCGTCCTGTAGCTGGCATCGCTATGGGATTGATGAGCGATGGCAAAGACTACGTCATCCTCTCTGATATCCAGGGTTTGGAAGATCACGTCGGTGACATGGACTTCAAAGTAGCTGGTACTAGCGAAGGTATCACTGCTATTCAGATGGACATCAAGCTTAAGGGCTTACCAAAAGAAATTTTAGTCAAAGCTCTTAGCCAGGCAAAGGTTGGTAGACTGCACATCTTAGATGAGATGCTCAAATGCATTTCTGAACCTCGAACAGTGCTATCAGAGTTCGCTCCTAAGATCGAGCAGATCACTATCCCTGGTGACAGAATTGGTGAGCTAATCGGTCCAGGTGGCAAGATGATTAAGAGTATCATCGAGCAAACTGGCGCTGAGATCGACGTTGATGAGGACAAGGAGCAGGAAGTTGGCCTAGTCAATATTTCTTCACCTGATCAAACCAAGATCGACGCCGCTAAGACCATCATCACCAACATGATGCGAGTAGTTGAGATCGGTGATGAGTTTGATGGTCCAGTTACTCGAATCGAGAACTTTGGCGCTTTTGTGGAGTACCTGCCTGGCCGAGAAGGTTTGGTACACGTCTCTAGAATGTCGACTGAGTTTGTCGAGGATCCTTCGACGATAGTGAGCATGGGTCAAGAGGTCCACGTTCGCGTCTCTGAGATTAAAGATGATGGCAAGATTGGCCTCTCTATGCTCAGTGAAGAAGACGAAAAGGCAGCTGGATCTAACTCCTCAGGCAGACCACCGTTCCGAGGTGGATCCCGGGGGGGTGGCAACCGAGGTAGGGGAGACCGCAGAGATTCCAGAGGTGGATCTCGTGACGGTAGACCATCATTCAGAAATCGACACCAAGGTGGCAACCGTGGTGGTGGTCGCCGCAACACGTCTAACTACCGTGGTATGCGCGGTAGCGACGAGTAGAATGAATACCAACTAGGCTTTTCCGTTTTTTAGTTTCCTTGTGTCCGTGTGTCCGTTGCTGCTTCCTTGCTTTTTACACATCTATTACGTATAATAATATCCTATATATTATATATATGGGTTATTTTCAATGATAGAACAAGCAAAAAGTATCGGCACTCAGGTTGTTGAGGGAACTTACGTAAGGACTGAGGTCGACTATAGTAAGTTTCAAAAAGATTGTCACCAGGCTTATCTAGTTGCTAAAAATCAAGAGATTTTAGCTGAAGAACTATCTGATCACTTTGAACTTCTTAGGCAAAATAAAGACGCATTGCTTGATCGTTTGGCTCAAGAACGAACTCAACAGTTCGGGATTTATAAAGATGAAGCTGTCGTTATGATAGGCCGTCAAAAAGTTAGAGAGGTTATGGAAGCGTATGCAATTGACTCACAACTCTACATAGAACTCTCAAAAACATACATACTATTGGCCTGGTTGTCAGCTCGACTTGGTGACAGTGCGCTTGTTCAAGAAGATTATCTTCATAATGCCTCTTTCTATATGATGGAAGCAACGAGTATGAACTTGGAAGCTGATACTCCCAAGGCGACAGCATTCAAAGACGAATACATGACGTTATTCTTGGAGAGCGCTGGCTGGCTGGCAAGTAATTGGCCTACAGGGATGCTAGAGCGGTTACTCCACGACGATAAAGTATTTCCTGTCAAGCAACTTCACTTAAATGACTTAGAAGCAAAGTTGCGAACTTCATATTTTGATACACCAATGGTTTTAGAGAAAAAAACTGAACAACCAGAAAGGTTATTACAATTGCTTGTATGGCATGGGAGAGTTGCTGGTTTGAAGAGGCCAATATTATCGTTTCGTCAGATCTTGGCACATATGTGGAAAGACTTACTAGCTGAAAAATTAACTGACGAAGTTGCCGAAGTTGATATGGATGACCGCCTGGTTGAATTTCTTGAGGATAGTAATAATATAGCGTTATACAAAAATCTACGAAACCGCTTTCATCAAATTTCTTCTCGACTTAGAAAGAGACTAGCATGTGTATATGCTGATCACGCTGAGTATAAAATTAGCGATTCCTTAATGGAGTGGCTGCGTAAAAAAAATGGCAGAAATCCCGCAGTACCAAAACAAGAAGTTCTTGAATATCAGGATCTGTTGAGCAACGTACCATTTTCATGGGATGTGAGAAAAACTAGCAGTAGTCCATTATCATACGTGTACACTTTTCGCGCTCCAAGTGAACTTGCCAGTCTCCAAAGTGATTGGTATTTTGAGCTTGAAGAACAGCTTATGATTGCACAGCAAAACAATAGCTATGAAAATGAACTCACTGTAGCCAGACTCATCTGTGACCTTTTGGGTGATGATCCTAGTGTTCATAGGCCGCTCTATGAGATAGATTATACTGTAAAGGAACGACTTGTCGCCGTTCATCAGTATTGTTTAGATCTATTTGCCAGTGAGTAAGTAGTAGATCACTGCCTCATCTGTTGGACTAGAGCTAGTTTGTTTTGAACTGTCTCCTTATAATAGTGGCATGGATCTGTCTTCAATCCAAACAGCCGATGGAATGTATGTGGTGCTTGATACAACCAAGCATCAGTACTTCGCTGACGCTCTTGAGTTGCTATCTCCAGGTGATCAGCAACAGCAAGTCTTTACCAAGACACTGCGCTCACTGCTGTCACAAACAGCCCCGCATGCATCTGGTATCTTACTCGAGCCTACAGTAACCCAGGGTTTGTTGAAGACATCGGCATCACTGCCTTCATTACTATTAAGTGTTGAGCAAGTCAGCCCTGGTGACGTCGATCCTCTGGCGGTACCACACATCAATGCTGATTGGGGTGCAGACGCCATAGCGAACAACTACGCCGTCGCACACATGGAGTT
The DNA here is from genome assembly GCA_964612735.1 of uncultured Pseudomonadales bacterium. Lineage (GTDB taxonomy): Bacteria > Patescibacteriota > Microgenomatia > UBA1400 > PJMF01 > CAZTEB01. The sequence continues at coordinate 19,890 of CAZTEB010000001.1, read as the reverse complement.
GTGTTATCACCCTGCTGAGCAAGAAGCTCTCAGAAAGAAACAGCTAGTAGCTGAGGTAGCTGATTACTGTCATCACCTTGGCATTGATTTTGTCCTGAAGCTGGTGATGTACACGCCAGCAGATCAAGAATTTGAGGTGACGACTTTTCAAGAAGAGCAGCTTCAAGCAGCACAAGAGTTTCGAGCTTGGGTAGATATGTTTGTATTGCAGTATCCCCAAGATCCACTAGTTGCTGCTACGTTGACCACTGAGCTCGACCAACCGTGGTTGCTTCACAGCCATGGATACGAGTACCAGAGCTTCAAGGAGACGCTGCGGATGGCACTCGAGAGTGGAGCTCAAGGTTGTGTAGTCGGCGAGGTGCTGTGGGAGGGAGTACCTCCTATTGCCGATGATGTCTCGGTCGATGTGGTGGCAGAGACCACTCGGTATTTCGAGACAATCTCAAGAGACAGAATGATCGAAATCAGTCGCATCGTGAATGAGTTCTCTTCTGAGGACGTCACTGAAGCAAGTAAGTAGTTGCTGATAGCTGCGCGTGCTACAGTGTCAAGCTTTGCTTCACCCTGACGGTGTGGTATACATGGAGTATGTTTACATTACCACAACTTCCCTACGACGTGGCCGCTCTTGAGCCACACATTGACACTACTACCATGGAGATTCACCATGGCAAACATCATCAAGGCTATGTCGACAAGCTCAATGCAGCCCTTCAAGATGAGCAGTACGCTGAGTATCAGCAGCTCTCGATTGACGAGTTGGTGGCACAGCTTAACTCGCTTCCCAAAGACATCCAGACAGCAGTTCGCAACAACGGTGGTGGTCACGCCAACCATTCGCTGTTTTGGACGATACTTACCCCCGATTCTCAAGATGGTCCCTCGGGTGATTTGGCTACAGCGATCGAGTCAAAGTTTTCTTCTGTTGATGAGTTTAAGACTGAGTTCGCCAGCACCGCTGGATCACAGTTTGGCTCTGGTTGGGGATGGCTAGTCGTTAACGCTGAGAAAGAGCTTGAAGTACTTTCAACGCCCAATCAAGATTCACCACTGAGTCAGGGTAAGGTACCAATTCTTGGAGTTGATGTCTGGGAGCACGCGTACTATCTCAACTACCAGAATCGCAGACCAGACTACTTGAGTGCATTTTGGAACATCGTACACTGGGAAGAAGTAGCTCGGCGATATGCTGAAGCTCTAGCTTAGTTTCTCACCACTTCAACGGCAGATAGGAGAGGCAGCAATATGCTACAGGTTATTCTTGATGTTGAGACCAAAAAGGCTTTCGATGAAGTCGGAGGCTACTTTCCTGACCGCTTGGGTATTTCATTCGTTGGCGTCTGTATTCGTGAAGGCACATCGGGCGTAGGGGAGATGCAGGGGTACTACGAACAAGACTTGCCTGATTTGTTTCCGCTACTAGAAAAAGCAGATGTGGTGATCGGTTTTAACATCGATGGCTTCGATATGCAGACGATGGTGCCGTACTATACCGGTGACGTCTCGTTAATTCCGACGCTCGATTTAATGACGAGAATTAAAGACAGCATCGGTCACAGAATTGGTTTAGACGCTGTGGCACAAGAGACATTGGGTACTGGTAAGACTGGTGATGGTCTTGATGCCATCAAGTACTATAAAAATGGTCAGCTTGATAAGCTACGTGATTACTGTCTTCAAGATGTGGCGGTTACTCGGGATATTCACGATCACGGCTTGACCAAAGGCCTAGTTAAGTTTCGCAATAAATGGAATAGGTTGATCGAGGCGCAGGTTGATTTTAGCTTTACTCCCCAGAAGGACGCTGGGGTGCAGATGAGTTTGCTTTAAAAACGCGCCAGCACCCTCTTGAGAAATGACTTCTTTCTTCGAAGTAATTCTGTAATGTTATCCTGCATTAGGGGGAGATATTTTTCTGAACCTGAGCTTACGCTTACATTAAATTCGCGATTGATATCATATGTTATCTCATTAAATTTGAAAGTAATCACTCGAAGCTCTTTATTCTTTTCAAAGGTATCGTAAATTTCTTCTAACACGGTTTTGATAGTATCGCCTCCCTTTGGCTCTTTTTTCACGAAGGAAATTGCTCCACTTGCTAGTCTTTCTCCTTGTGCGATCATGAGAGCATGATAAGCTTGAGCTGCTATCTTGTAAAGTAAAGACCATACATAGCTTACACACATGCCTTCACTTCAATCCTTCCAAGCTAAAATCTGTCACACGGCTGCTGGTTGTCTGATTCACGAAGGCAAAGTACTTCTGGTCAAACACAAGAAAGTCAAAGCTTGGCTTAACCCAGGTGGTCACATGGAGGAAAATGAGCTGCCTCACCAGACTGCTGAGCGCGAGTTTTGGGAAGAAACGGGAGTTAAAGTCAAGGCCTTTGACGTGCATCCACTTGAAGATCCTGGTGATAGTGAGTACTTGCCCAACCCGATTGCCACCAACTTGCACTGGGTGAGTAAACCTAATTATGAAGCTCGAATGGCGAGCGAGAAACAGGGTGATGAAGAGTATCAGCGCGAAAAGGTGTGGAAAGCAGGCTGTGAGCAGCACCTGGGATTTGTGTTCTTAGTACGGCCCACTGATGGGGTCGAGTTTTATGAAAATGTCGAGGAAACTGACGGCATCGCTTGGTTTTCGCCAGAGGAGCTTAAAGAACTTGATCTGTTTAACAACGTGCGGTGTGAAGTTGAGCTAGCGTTTTCGTTGGTGGAGAAAGCAAAGTAGTCCATCCGACCCTTCATTTTCCTCGAGAGTAACGTACAATAGGGACTCATGCCGAAAGCAACTACGTCTCAAAAACTATCTATTACAGGTCTCAAAGTTGACCGTGGCGACTCAAAGATACTACGAGGCATTGACCTAACAGTTAAGCCTGGTGAGATTCACGCCGTGATGGGTCCCAATGGCTCCGGCAAGTCAACGCTCGCTTACACCTTGGCTGGCCATCCCGAGTTTGACGTCACTGGTGGCAGTGTGACATTGAGCAGCACTGATGTCCTTGAATTAAGCCCAGATGAGCGAGCTCAAGCTGGCTTATTCTTGGCTTTTCAATATCCTGTTGAGATTCCTGGTGTGACCGTCCAGAATTTCTTGCGTCATGCCCATCAAGCTCGGTTTGTCGATCAGCCTGAGAAGCAGTTTTCAAAAGTGATTGAGTTTCGCAAGCATCTAGAGGCACTAGCTGATGAGTTCCAGGTTGATCGCTCACTACTCTCACGCGGTCTCAATGAAGGCTTCAGTGGTGGTGAGAAGAAGCGCCTAGAAATTTTACAAATGTCAGAGCTCGAGCCGACCTACGCCGTATTGGACGAAACTGATTCAGGCCTAGACATCGATGCCATTAAAATTGTGGCAGAAGGTGTTACTAAGATCATCAAGAAGTATCGACCGGGTATCATCGTTATCACCCATTACCAACGGATTTTAGAGTACTTAGAGCCAGACCACGTACATGTCTTAGTCAATGGCAAGATCACCCAGAGTGGCGGCAGAGAGCTAGTTGATGAGTTGGAGCAAAAGGGATACGCAAAGTTTAAAGAAGCAAGTAGTTAACCGCTATTTCAATGGCTCGATTCGCTTCCAAAAAAACTACCAAAGATGACGATTTAGTCGGCGACGGCTACCAAGCTGGTTTCTCGTACTCAACTGATTCGTACAGTCACATTACCAAACCAGGCTTGCGACCAGAAGTCGTCAAAGAGATTTCACATATTAAAAGTGAGCCTGACTGGATGCTTCAGAAGCGCCTGACTGCATATGAGCAGTTTGTGGCTAAGCCACTTCCCAAATGGGGTGCTGATCTCTCGGGCATTGATTACGATGCTATTCGCTACTATCTGAGACCCACCGATGCCGCTTCCAAGTCTTGGGATGATGTGCCGGCTGATGTCAAAGAAACGTTCGACAAGCTCGGCATTCCAGAAGCAGAGCGTAGTGTGTTGGCGGGTGTCAAAGCTCAGTACGACAGCGAAGTTGTGTATGGTTCACTGCAGAATGTGTGGGCCAAAGATGGCGTGGTGTTCTTGTCTATGGATGAAGGACTGGCTCAGTATCCCGATCTAGTTAAAGAGTACTTTGGCAAGATCATACCCAGTGGTGATAATAAGTTTGCTGCCTTGAACACGGCGACTTGGTCCGGTGGTTCGTTTGTGTATGTTCCACCTGGAGTGCACGTCAAGATGCCACTGCAGACCTACTTCAGAATCAACGCCGAGAATGCTGGTCAGTTTGAGCGAACCTTAATCATCGTAGATGAGGGTGCTAGCGTCCACTACATCGAAGGCTGCACCGCTCCCAACTTTACTTCTGGTTCTCTGCACTCAGCGGTGGTCGAGATCTTCGTCAAAGAAGGCGCTCGGTGCCAATACACCACCATCCAAAACTGGTACAAAAATGTCTACAACTTAGTCACTAAGCGTGCCAAGGTTGATGCCGAAGGCGAGATGATCTGGACTGACTTCAACATGGGTTCTAAAGTGACCATGAAGTATCCTAGTTTCGTTTTGGCAGGCAAAGGTGCTCGTGGCGAGACACTCTCGATGGCATTGGCTGGTGCTGGTCAGCACCAAGATACTGGTTCCAAAGCTATTCACCTAGCTCCTCACACCAGCTCTACCATCGTCTCGAAATCAATCTCTAAAGACGGTGGTCGTACCAGCTATCGTGGTTTGGTTAATGTAGGGCCCAACGCCAAGCACAGCCAAAACACGGTCATCTGTGACGCTTTGCTGCTCGATGATCAGTCGCGCTCGGATACCTATCCAGTCGATCGCATTCTTAATCCCTATGTAGCCGTTCAGCACGAAGCGACTGTTTCTAAAATTGGAGATGATCAGCTGTTTTACTTGATGAGCCGAGCCGTCAAAGAAGAGGATGCTCGTAAGATGATCGTTAATGGATTCATCGGTGACTTGGTTAAAAAATTGCCGCTGGAATACGCGGTAGAGATGAATCGCTTAATCGATCACGAGATGGAGGGGAGTATTGGATGAGGGAGGATGGCACTACTATGGCAGTTGACTCAGTTGCGGGTTGTGGTTTATTGCACCAAGATATTGATAGCACTTTTTCTGTCAGTGGATTAGATACTCAAAGAATTTTACTGGCATTGTCGCTCGACGTCAGAGAATATGAAGACGCATTGACTTTGTTGCACAGATTAATTGTTACTAGAAGGATACTGCTGGGTCCTTGGGAGCCATCGCCAATTCATCAATTAATTGTGGAGTTGCACGATGCTCGCTTGGAGCTCGAAGATGCTAGGAATTTTTTTGGGATATGACTACTACCAAGAAAAACATTACCAGCTCTCAAGCTTTTGAGATCAAAGGCCCAGGTACTTACGAATTCACCCTCATTAAGCCTGGTGCAGAGCTCACCGTTGCTGGTGCTTTCCTAGCGGAAGACGCAGACCAGATTAATGTCACAGTGATCATTCATCACAAGGCGCCTAACACACGAGCTGAAACTATTCTCAAGGGTGTGGGTAAAGATCGTTCAAAAATTTCCTTCACTGGTCGAATTATTATCGATCCAGACTGTGGCAACTCTAACTCGTTTCTAACCGAGCGAGTGTTATTGCTTTCCGAGCAAGCTACGGCAGAAGCAGTTCCCGATCTGGAGATTTTGACCGACGATGTCAAGTGTTCCCACGCTGCTAGCATCAGTAGAATCCCCGAGGAGCATTTGTTTTACCTGATGAGCAGAGGTATCCCCTGGTCACAAGCGGTTGTGAGGATTGTGGAGGGATTTTTGGAACTGAAATAACTGTATGAAAAAAATAACTCAAGATTTGGCAGCTTCTTTGGTTGTGATGCACAATGCCGCTGTCTGGTTGCATGAAGCTGGCTTGAATCATTCTAAATGGTGGGATCCAAATAACATGAATAAAGATTTCATGTTACATCATGCAGAACCAGATGAATTTTTTGTTTTAAAAATTGATGGTGAGGCTGCAGCATCGATGGTGCTGCAAGATTCAGAACGAAACCAAAGTTGGTCTTTTATCGATGGTGATACAAAAGAAACTGCTTTGTATATTCATTGGTTGTGTGTTCATCGCGATTATTCTTCTAAGGGATACGTTAGTGATCTGATCATTTTTGCTGAGAAAGAGGCGAGAAGAAGGGGTATTGAGCGATTGCGCTTAGACACAAATGCAGAGGTTTTAAAGTTAGTTTCTCTCTATAAACAGCTCGGATTTGTAGAAAAGGGTGTTGAGAATAATGGGAGAACAGCTACCTCGTATCTCGAAAAGAGTCTCTAATTTTTAGTAGAAAAGTAACCTATAATACAAGCATGTTTGATCCTCAAGCTATCAAGGCTGACTTCCCAATCTTGTCTAGGAAAGTACATGGCAAACCATTGGTGTATCTAGATAATGCCGCTACTTCACAGAAGCCTCAGGCTGTACTTGATGCTATCACTGAGTACTACATGCAGCACAACGCCAACGTTCATCGTGGTGTCCACCAGCTCTCAGATGAAAGCACTCAGATTTTTGAAGACTCTAGAAAGACCATCGCTGACTTTTTTGGAGCTACGTCGAATGAGTTGGTAGTAACGCGTAATACCACCGAAGCTATCAACGGCGTGGCATATGGATGGGCAGATCACAATCTCAAGTCTGGTGACACTATTTTGGTCACTAGGATGGAGCACCACTCTAACTTAGTAGTTTGGCAACAAGTGTGTCAGAGAACAGGGGCGAAGCTAGAGATCATCGAACTGGATGAAAATGGTCGAATTGATTGGGCTGATTTCAGAAAGAAACTCAGAAACATTAAAGTCAAGTTGATATGTGTGCCACATGTATCCAATGCGCTGGGTACACTCAATCCAGTTAAAGATCTAATCAAAGAAGTACGATTGACTACGGTAGATGCTCGTCAACCGCTAGTACTAGTCGACGGTGCCCAAAGCGCGCCACACATTCCCATCAACTTTGATCAACTCGGTGCCGACTTCTTTATTTTCAGTGGTCACAAGATGTTGGGCCCAATGGGTGTTGGTGGCTTGCTGGTGCGCAAAGAACTACTGGAATCCGGTGAGATGAGGCCATGGCTGTTCGGTGGTGGTATGATCGCCGAAGTGCATGATCAGAGCACAGTTTTCCATCCCGAGCTTGATGAGCGATTCATAGCTGGTACGCCTGATGTAGCTTCAGTGGCTGGTCTAGCTGCGGCTTGTGAGTATCTTACTCGTCTAGGCATGAAGCAGGTTGAGGATCATGATCGCAAGCTGGTTGCATATGCACTCGACGCACTCAGTGAGCATCCGAGCGTCAAAGTGGCTGGCCCGACCATACAACAACCAAATGCTGAGCAACTCGATCGAATCGGTTCTGTAGCATTCACGTATGACGGTGTTCACGCTCACGATGTGGCTCAAGTGCTTGATAGCGAGGGCGTAGCAGTTCGCTCCGGTCATCACTGCACCATGCCGCTCCATGCCAAGATGGGGTGGGCAGCCACTGTCAGACTTAGTTTTCAAGTGTACAATGCGGAACAGGACATAGACGCGCTTGTTGCTGCTCTACACAAAGTTGCCAGCATTTTCACTAGATCCTAATAGAACCACATCTTCACGACATGCATTACACTGTTTTATCCTTGATAACTGCTACGTTGTTTGCCGCTAATCAAATTTTAACGAAACTGCTAACGAAGCACTCTGTTAAAAATGCTGAAGCATTGACCTTGTTTTCATTTTTAGGACTTCTGATATTTGGAGTGTGTCTAGCACCCTTTACACCACTTTTGGTTCTGACGCCAAAGCTTGTGGTGATGATTTGTTTTGCAGCAGCCACCTTCTCAAGTGGTTTTTATCTATTGCTTAAGGGTATGCAAACTGTCGACGTCTCAGCTGTTTCGCCACTGTTTGTGCTCCAATCGGGCCTGATTGGCATCTGGGCATTTATTTTTTTAGGCGAGCGATTTCCGTTGGAGAATTACTTGTGGTTGGGACTGATGCTGGTCGGCGCGGTGTTAGTTTCGGTAAATGACAAGCTTAGTCTCAAGGCTTTTATGGCTCCCGGCGTGTTGTTCATTTTGGCAACCCAAGTGCTGCACTCACTTTCTAATCTAACGGTGTCATTCATCATCAAGGAGATTCCTGTGATGAGCTTCTTATTTTGGCAGTATGTAGTAATTGGTTGCTTTGCCGTAGTGGGACTCTATAAGACAAAGTCTTATGCCCAGTACGCACCGAAGCAGGTTGGTCTCACGATTTTGCCAGTTTTCATCATGGGCGTTGGCGTGATTAGTTTATTCACTGCCTATACACAAAACGTCACTGTTAGCAGCGTATTGAGCTTGATGACGGCGCCACTAGTCTTGATTTTTAGCATCGGAGCATCTGCTTTTGCACCCCAGCTTCTCGAGCATCATCCGCCCAAAGTCTATGCGGTGCGGGCAGTTGGTTTGGCTATTATTTTATTAAGTGTGCTTAAAGTAGCGATGGGAGCTTCGTGAGTGATTTGTATCAAGAGATTATTCTAGAAGAATCTCAACACCCTCAGCATGTGGGCAACTTGAAGGGTGCTGACTACCATCTAGCTGGCACCAACGCCAGCTGTGGCGATAGCTTTCAAATTTTTGTGAAGCTGGGTGGCGATCCCGAACTTCCCAAATACGATCGACCTATTGAACAGATCAAGTGGAAGGGCCAGGGTTGTGCTATCAGCACTGCCACCATGAGCTTGCTCAGTCAAGAGATTATGCACAATCAACTGACGTTGCGAGACGTGGCCAAGCTTACTAAGCCAAACCTTCTCAAGTTACTGGGCCTTGAAAGCATCACACCAGGTAGAGAGAAGTGCTTGATGCTTGGGTTAAAGACGCTGCGAGTGACACCATAGTCATTGATCATCAGTTACTGACACTGCCATAGGCAAACCTTGCGTGATACTCACTATTTTGTATAGTGGAGAGTGTGACTATCTTCGTAGGTTCGGAAAATCCAGTCAAAATAAATGCCGTGATCCAAGCGGCAAGTGAAACTTGGCCAGACATCAAAGTTACTGGTATTGACGTACCCAGTGGTATTCCCGAACAGCCTATCGGTGATGACCAAACTAGAGAAGGTGCTGAAAACAGAGCTCGGCGTGTGCTAGAGCGTGGTCTGATGCAACAGCAGCAAGCTGAGGAAATTCATCAAGATATTGAGACACGTGTGGAAAATCAACCGGATTCTCAGGCACTAGGCATCGGTCTTGAAGGTGGTGTCTTTGAGTATCGTGGTCAGCTGTGGTCAACTGTCTGGGTGGCGGTGAGTGATGGTAGCGATGACGTATGGGCTGCCAATGGAGCCCGTTTCCAAGTGCCGCCCATTGTAGCTGCCAAGATCGAGGCTGGTGAAGAGATGGGTCCAATTGTGAGTCACCTGGTAGGTGAGGCTGATGTTAGGACTAAGCAGGGCATGATCGGCGTCATTACCAAGGGTTTTGTAGATAGAACTGAGGAGTACACTGGCATAACTAAAATGGCGCTTGGCCTGTGGTATGGTCGAGGTTGGGATGCTGCGTTACAATAGCTCCCATGCCACCAACAGTACCCAGACCACAGCAGCTCACGGCTAAGCTCGAAGACAAGATCGTCTATAACGAAAAGTTTATCTTGCTTTCGTTCGAGCTGACCCAGCCGTTTCGAATGGAGTTTTTGAGTGGGCAGTATGTCTCTATTAAAGTTGATGAAAAAGGCACCCGCAGGCCGTACTCGATCTGCAGCAGTCCTTCTATCGATCACGGCTTCGAGATCATGGTGGATATTACTCCTGATGGTGTGGGGTGTAGGTACCTGAATAGTCTTGAGCCGGGTGACGAAATTCATATCATCGCCCCTATGGGATTCTTTGTATTCCCCGAGCAGCTAGAAGAAGAAATCGTGATGATAGCTACGGGATCTGGTATCGCGCCATTTCGCTCGATGTTGTTCGATCTGCTTCAGATGAGAAAGTACGCTGGAGATATTGCGCTGCATTGGGGCATTCGTCATGCTGAGCACTTAATTTGGCTTGATGAGTTTGAAGAGTTATCTACCTCATTCCCTAACTTCAAGCTACATCCAGTAGTATCTCGACCTCTGCCTAATTGGACGTTGTCTCGCGGTAGAGTAACTGATGTCTTAAAAAATACCAAACTCAACCCCGAAGCTGGTTACTATCTCTGTGGTGGCACGGCCATGGTGGATGAGGTCACTGAGATTCTGAAGCAAGCTGACGTCTCGGCAAGTACTATTCACCACGAGCAGTTTTTTTAGTGGTGTATACTTTGAGCTACTAGATGGCACTAGTACAATAAAGGGGCTGTGCATCAATCTTTAGAAAAGCGATCATTGAGGCAAAATCTTGATGAGGCTTCGGAGCGTAGAGACTATCATATTAAAGAGATGTTCACCACAATCGCTTTTTACGAGATTATACTCGAGGCATCGTATCTTTTGGGATATTACGCTGATAGTGTAAGCGACAATACCTCATTACCAGACGAATATTCACACACTCGTTTGATGCTCATTTTTTCAGTACCCTTGCTTTATATAGTTGCTGAAAATGCTCTTATTCACATTGGATCAGCAGTGTTTTGGCAACGTAGAGCTTCTATGCTATCTGATCAACTTTCAAGTAAAGTAGCAGCTATGCTGGAAGAGTAGAGCTTTGATCTGCAACTACAACACAGCTTTGTAGTTATTGAGTACTGAGTTTCCAGAAGCCATTGTTCTTTTATCCTTCCTCTAGTATAGTCAATCCATATGTCGTCAGATCAAACTAAATCAGATGAGCAGCCAGTGGACTCAAACACTTCACAGAAGTTCGTACAATCAGCGTCTCCATCACCAAAACTAGCTACGCCACAGCAGAATAAGAACTCATCTCAAGTAGCTGCTAACAAATCTAAGATCTCCACCAAGCCTCAGGGACTTGCACCAACTCCAGCCCAAGAAGTTCAGATCGGCAAGTATCACCTTAAGGTCATAAACGAGAAATGCATCGGAGCCGCTAGTTGTGTGGCAATCGCTCCCAACACTTACATTCTCAATGAAGAAAATATCGCGGAGATTATTAATCAAAATGGTGACTCAGATGACATGAAGCTGCTTGGTGCTCAAAGTTGTCCAACTGCTGCAGTCATCGTCACTGACACTGAAACTGGTGAACAAGTTTGGCCAATAGAGTAGTGCGCACCCAACTACATGCATACAGAAAGGTAGTATGAAGAATGTTCAATTACTTATCGCAACCATTGCTGGCACGTTGTTGCTGGTAGTAGGTGTGGCAGTCTTATTTTCAAGTAAGGCTCAGGATCAGCAGTCTCAGCAGCTCCAAGCATCACAGCCAGTTGATGAAGCAGTACTACTTTCTAGACCTTCCAATGTGTTGGGCGTAGCTTTCGAGCAAGAACCAGTGGAAGTACGTGATCCGGAGTTGAGTAATGACCCGACGCCTACAGCAGATCCGACAGCCTCTGCTGCAGCTCAGACTGATCAGCAGGCGGTAGTGACAATAGTTGAGTTCAGTGATTTCCAGTGTCCAGCTTGTAAGCAAACCTCACCGCTGCTTAAGCAAGTGCTTGCCGCCTACCCTGAAAACACTCGATTGGTGTATCGACACATGCCGCTTGTTTCGATTCATCCCTTTGCACAACTAGCCGCTCAAGCCAGTGAAGCTGCCGCTGATGAAGGAAAATTCTGGGAGTATCACGACCTTCTGTTCGATCGACAGCAAGAGTGGTCTCGTCTGGATTCCCTCGAGAAGGCTGGAGACATATTTGTTACATATGCAGAGGAACTGGGCATTGACAGTGGGTCGTTTCGTGCAAAAATGGGATCAGAAGAGATCAAACAGCGCGTAACGACTGATCTCGCAGAGGGTGTTCAGCTAGGTGTTAACGCCACCCCCACACTCTTTGTAGACAATACGCCAGTATCTGCCCAAAACTTAGTACAAACTGTAGAGACACGTTTAACGTCACGTTAGAGAGGACTCATGCAACGACTCTTACCCTTTGCTTTTCCAGTAGCAGCCCTATTGATTGTGGCTTTCTTGGCTTTCCGTTGGTACGGCCAACAGACAGCTCCTCAAGCTGACATCGCTGAGTTTGGTGAAGGCGTGCAGATTGAAGAGCTTAGTGAAGCTGAGCGAGACAGGGTTGTGCGCGGCACTGGTGACTTCAACACCATCGATCTTGAGCCCATCACTGAAGAGACAGCAGATGACGCCATGATGATGGAAGAAGAAACTGAGGCTATGGATGATAGCGAGAGCATGACTATGACAGAGACGTCATACATGGGTCAGGTTCGCTATGAAGTCGTAGATAATAAAGTCAGTTTCAACGTTTCACTCGCTGCACCCGAGCTTGACAGTGGTATGTATCAGGTTTGGCTCAAAGCTGTGGACTCAGAAGCTATTAGAAAAGCTTTCGTCTTGGAGTACTCTAAGAGCGGATACATGGGTAGCGCAGCTATCTCAGCAGATACTCTGCCATTCGAAGTAGTGGTAACTCGAGAACTCAGAGACGATGCTTCTCCAGAAG
>CAZTEB010000001.1:0-7336 GCA_964612735.1 uncultured Pseudomonadales bacterium | reverse complement strand
TGACGTGCCATTTTCTCCAGGTCGCACTGATGCAACTGCCGAGCAAACCGATAGCGAATCATTTACGGTACTCGAGCCGAAAGTTGATGGCTTTAGAAACTACTATCCAAAAGCCTATAGCGTTTCTCCAGAAGAAATGCTGCTTAAAGCAGTCATTGAGAGCGATGAAAGTGCTATGAATGATGATGCAGAAGATGGCACTATGATGGAAAACGAGGTAGTTGAGTAGCCTCTCCAGAGGATTCCTACTTGATGTCCTCCTCGAGTATGCTAGGCTGAATAGTATAAAGTAATAAGCTCTCACCGGGAGCAGTAGAAAAAAGGAGCACTATGGCAGATGTCAACGCTTTCAGCTATACCAATAGCAAAGGCCAGACTTACTACCTTCACACACGTCAGGTAACCCTGAAGAATGGTAGAGTCCAAACTATTTACTTCTTCGCTCGCGACATTCGCGATGGCGCCCTGGAAGCAGTTCCAGCTGGTTACGAAGTAATCGAGACTAAAAGAACAGGTATGCCTGTTCTGAGAAAAGCTAAGCCAGCAGCTTAATTTTCTTTAGAAAAGAACTCTTAAACCCCTCGCATATGTGAGGGGTTTTTGGTTGTTAGCTAAGCAATGGGAGATTGCTTGTCTCACTGCTACAATACAGCACATGACCGTTACAAAAGACTTAATCTACCAGCGGCTAAGCACCGTGATGGATCCCGAGCTAAACATCGACCTAGTTAGCTTGGGGTTGATTTATGATGTCACAGTCAAGGAGCTACAGGCAGAGGGCGGCGCTAAACCATTCGTGCATATCTTGATGACGCTGACAACTCCAGGCTGCCCGCTAGCGCATGTCTTTGATCAATTAGTGAAAGAGTCGCTGATGAATATACAAGGACTTGATCATTTGCGAGACGTAGAACTTGAATTAACGTTTGACCCTCCTTGGCTGCCAGAAATGATGACTGAAGAAGCCAGGGCAGAGTTAGGTTTGTAGAGCAATGATCTAGGGGCTGCGAACATAACCTCTCAAAAAAACTTCGTGCTACACTACTGCTATGAAGATCTATCTAGGTGCTGATCATGGTGGTTTTGAACTCAAGAATCGAGTCAAAGAGTACTTAGTGAAGCAAGATGTTGAGGTGGTCGATTGTGGCGCCAGCTCACTTGATCCCCAGGATGATTATCCTGATTACGCTCATGCGGTAGCTACCAAGGTAGCTGCTGACATCAGTGCTGGAGCCGATCCGCAGAAGGTGGTTGGTATTTTATTGTGTCGATCTGGTGGTGGCATGGTGATAGCAGCAAATAAAGTAGCTGGTGTGCGAGCGGTAGAAGTCTCACGATCTGAAGAAGCTGGTTGGGCTCGTAATGACGACCACGCCAATGTGATGTCATTGGCTGCAGACTGGATAGATGTTAGCCTGGTCGAAGACATCATCAATGCTTTTCTGCACACCTCATTCGGTCAGGACCAACGATATCAACGAAGAGTTGCTAAAATAACTGAGATCGAAGGTGCTGAAAAGTAACTATGAATCTCTATCCAAGCATTTTGACCGAATCAAGTCGTGAGGCCCAGGAGCAGATACTGTGGATCGCTTCGTTCCCTAAGATTAGGACTGTTCAGGTAGACGTCATAGATGGTCATTTTGCAGATAACACCACCATTACCCCCGCTGACTTCTGGGACCTAGATTTTGGTGAGCTAAGCTGTGATGCTCACCTCATGACTGAAGAACCGCTCGATTTTGTGTACGAGTGCATCGAGTATCGTGAGCACGCGCCGATACGATCGGTCATAGGTCAGATTGAGCGGATGGGGTCACAGGAGCACTTTATTGAAGCCGTCACCAAGCAGCAGTGGCAGGTTGGGTTGTCACTAGATCTTTTTACACCTATAGAGTCGATCGATGACGACAGTTGGCATCGACTTGATTGTGTCCAGTTGATGAGCATCGAAGCCGGCTTCCAAGGTCAAGCATTTGATGAGAGAGTCTTTGACAAGCTCAAAGATCTTCGAAAGGTTCTGGATGAGAAGGGCTTAAGCCCTGAAGTAATCGTGGATGGTGGGATTAGTCCCAAGCTAGTTGATATGCTTGAAGAACATCGGGTTGGAGGCATGGTGGTAGGAAGCGGACTTTGGAACACACAAGACATTGATCAAGCCGTAGAGCAGTACCTTGAGTAAAAAGTAGTAAATACAATTGAAAGTCTCCAATGAAAACAAACGTTCGAATACCCAAGCCAAACAGGACGTGTCAGATCACTAGAGTAGCTTTTTTTGGCAGTGCTGATGTAGATGACAAGCACCCAGTCTACCAAGAAGCGTTTACTGTGGCCCGAACGCTGGCCTATCACAGTAAGATTGTCGTTAATGGTGGTGGTCCGGGCGTGATGGATGCTGCTACTAAAGGTGCGCAAGCTGCTGATGGGGAGACGGTGGGTGTCACTTTTTATCCAGCTGATATGCCGGAGTTCGAGGGGCGCTTCTATAAGAACATCGTAGATAAAGAGATTAAGACAGCCAGTTATGTAGAACGCATGTTTGCTTTAATGGATGAATCTGACGCGTTTATTTGTTTCGAAGGTGGGACGGGCACGCTTTCTGAGTGGGCTACAGCTTGGTTGTTAGCTCATCTGCACTACGGCAATCACAAACCGCTATTGCTATACGGCGAGTTTTGGCATGATGTAATGGACGTGATTGGCAAACACTTCTTTCTAAGCGAAAAAGAAGCAACCGTTTATAAAGTCGTCAAAAATGAAGAAGAGCTGTTAGAGGGGCTAAAGGCATTTGAAGAAGAGCTTAAAGAGCGCTGCGCAGAACATGACAAGCATTAATACCGCTCACTTACTACTTATCACTCCCTAGAAAACCCTTTATTCTAGTGGTATGCCCACAGTCACTACCATCGGTTCTGCACTACTTGATGTTTTTATAACGTCCGATGCGTTCACTATCAATGATGTTGATCAGGCTGTTCTTACTCGCCCGTCACAGGGCGGCAAGTTGGTAGTCGATGGTTTTCAGCTCCACACTGGTGGGGGTGGAAGCAATACTGCCGTAGGGTTTGCAAGAATGGGTTTTGCTGCTCACTGCATCAGCGAGCTTGGTAGAGACGACACAGCTTACTTAGTACTCGAAGACTTGCGCAGAGAGAACGTTTCCACAGACTTTTTGATCCAGGAGCGTAAAGAGCAGTCGGGTGGATCAGTGATCTTAGTGTCGGAGTCGGGTGAGCGAATGGTGCTCGTGCACCGGGGTGCTGCTTCGATGCTCGACCCTAGTGACGTCTTTGAAGAAGTCTTTGAGCGCAGTGACTGGATTCACTTGAGCAGTTTATCTGGCAGAGTGGATACTGTTCGACACATTTTTAGTTTAGTTCAAGCCAACCAAGTGCGGATGTCATGGAATCCCGGCAAGTCTGCTCTCGAGCAGATAGCTAAGGGGGAGTTA
This sequence comes from uncultured Pseudomonadales bacterium, assembly GCA_964612735.1. Classification (GTDB taxonomy): domain Bacteria; phylum Patescibacteriota; class Microgenomatia; order UBA1400; family PJMF01; genus CAZTEB01. Next base: position 3,885 of record CAZTEB010000001.1, on the reverse strand, counting down.
GACTGTGATAGTTTGCCGGTTCAAGTGTTGATCTTAAATAAGGAGGAATGGCAGATCATTGCTGAGCGCCAAGAGCAGCTCGCCAGCCGTATTCCTCACATCGTGGTAACGGATGGCAGCAGAGGTGGGGTGTACAAGCATCAGGGTACATCAACTGAGTATCAAGCCGAATCGCTCGCAGCTGTGGATGAGACTGGTGCCGGCGATGCTTTTTGTGTGGGATTTGTCTCTGCGCTGCTTCATAACAAAACCCCTCAGGATGGCATCGAGTGGGGTAAGCGCAATGCGGCTTCAGTGGTGCAGCAGTTGGGAGCTAAGCCGGGGTTGCTTCGGCATTCTCAGTTTCAGCACTAACAGCATTTCTGGTTTCTGATAAAGTGCGTTACACTTAACTGTAGCGCTGATGCGCTACTATCTGCCCATGTCTGATTACAAACAAATCCTCCAGCAAGAAATTCAAGCCCTCAAGGATAAGGTGGCCCAGGCTAAACTTCCAGAGGAGATGCTTCTTAAGGTTAATAAAGATATTGTCGCTCTAGAGCGCTCGGTTGAGCTGGGTAGCTATGATGAGAAGTACGAGAAGGTATCCAGATTTATAGACTGGGTGCTCAAAGTGCCTTGGCAGCAGGAATCGAGTGACCGACTCGATATAGCCAAGACTAAAGAAATTTTTGACACCCATCACTACGGCATGCAGGAGGTCAAAGACCGCTTTTTAGAGTACGTCTCGGTGCTTAATCTTCGAAAACAGCAGTTTGCCCAAGAAGAGTTTCGTGCTCCTATTTTGCTATTAGTTGGCTTAGTGGGTACGGGTAAGACGACGTTCGCTTACTCGCTAGCTGAGGCGCTTGATCGAAAGCTAGTGCGTATTCCATTTGGTGGTATGGGATCTGCTAAGGAGCTTCGAGGCAACTCGCGATTGCTATTAGGTGCAGAGCCTGGTCGAGTCATCAAAGGTATTAGTGACGCTGGTGTGCGTAATCCAGTGATACTGCTTGATGAAATTGATCGTGTGGCCGAAGAGGCTCGTCGTGACATCATGGGTGTGTTGGTTGAACTGTTGGACCCTGCTCAGAATCACGCCTTCACTGATAACTATATCGATTACCCCGTCAACCTTTCGCACGCTATTTTCTTAGCTACCGCCAACAATACCGTCGATATCGCCACCGCTGTGATGGATCGTATGGAGAAGATCAGTATGCCTTCATATACTGATGAAGAAAAAATCGTGATCGCTCAGAAGTATGTGTTACCGAAATTGCTCAAGGATGCTGGTCTTCGACCTCAGCAGTTAGTCATTCAAGATCAACTTTGGCCGAAGATGGTGAGGCCCCTTGGTTATGACGCTGGTATTCGTACGTTGCAGCGGACTCTGCAGGGCGTTGTCAGAAAGTCTGCTCGAATCATCGTGGAGCGAGGATACCCTGAAGTCGTTATCAATGCTGACAACGCTAATATCTTCTTGCCGCAGTACTAGATTTTTGAGTGCTTCCAGTAGCGACGAAAGAAGTCATCTCCGAAAGAGACGAGCATAAGGAGTAACATTCCCCACAAGCCTAGTGAATTCTCAAAAAAAGTGTATAGAGTGTGTTTAATCATTGCTATGTCCATCTTGATGCAAGAGTAATGCAAAGTAGAAAAAAAGTAAAGATTGGGCCAAGATACTCAATCTTAAAGCTGTGGATATTCCAAAATTGAACAGCTCGAATTCTTCAAGAAAGTAGGCAACATAAAGAACCTTAGCTATGTCTGCCACAGATGTGGACAAAAGCTGCCGTCGGGATGTTGTCCAGAGCATGAAGTAACTTTACTAGATTAGTCTTACATTTAGCGGTAGTTTATCTAAGTAATTTGGTATCATACGGTGATGTCGAGTGATCCCCAAACAACGAAGGTTTCTGACGCAGATTCTCAGCTCAAGCAGCTATATGCACAGTTAGAAGAAGCGGCGCCCAGCTTGCCCTTGGCTCAGAAGGCTGAGGACATCGTTCCTGGTGAGGGTAACGCGACAGCCGAGATTTTTTTTATTGGTGAAGCCCCTGGATATCATGAGTCAGTCCAGCGTCGGCCATTTGTAGGACGATCGGGCAAGCTGCTGCGTCAGATCATCACAGAGGTTGGTCTCGATGAGAAGGATGTCTACATCGGCAACATCGTCAAAGTTAGACCGCCCGAAAATAGAGATCCCACTCCACAAGAAATTAAAGCATATCGAGAATATCTCGATGCTGAGATCGAGATCATAGATCCAGAGCTGATAGTGACGTTGGGTCGCTTCAGTATGGCCAAATTTTTGGTAGACGTAAAGATTTCGCAAGTCCATGGTCGACTTCATAAAGTGAACTGGCAGGGGAGAGTGCGGTTTATTCTGCCGATGTATCATCCGGCTGCGGCACTACGTAATCCTAAGATGAAGGAGTCCTTCGTCCAAGATATGCAAAAGATCCCAAGTATTGTAGACTGGGTTAAGCAGCATAAAGCTACCGCTGAGCTGGAGACAGATATTAAGGAGGCACTTTTGTAGGTTGGTGCTGAACAGAGATGTTCAGGCCCCGGCCTTCAGATGATAACTCAGCATGATTATTTTTCTGTTTGTGATTCCTTTGCTAGCGTTGATGGCGTTGCTGTATACCTATAACAACGTTGGTCGTCGCCATTTGTTTAGATTTGACCTTGTTCAGTTTTTGTACGCTTTTGTGATTTCTCCGATCATGTTTGTTTGGGCAAAAAGCTTTTTGTTTGTGATTTTGCGTGGTGAGTTGGGAGTGTCATTCGGGCCAACTGAGCTATTTATCTTGGACACACTTTTTAGCGTGGGCTTCTTGTATATTTTTGCCTTTGTAGTAATTCATTCATTAACTAAGACGATAGAGCTTAATAAGAAGCGTCATATTTCCTTCGACGTCTTCAAGTACACCGAGCATTTCCACAACTGGACTACTCACTACGCGATGTACATCGGGGCGATGACATTAGTGGTGGTGTTAGCGCTCGCCAACGTAGTAGTACCGTTCGAAGTAGAGATGACTAAATTTTGGTTTTACTTCACAATTGGCAGCGGATTGGTAGCTGGCGTGGGGTACTTCCTCGCGGTGTGGAACTCGTTTCCTAGGGACAATAAAGCGTTTGCTCGGTTTATACGAGTGATGAAGTTGAGTTTTGCGCTCTTTTTTACGGTACTAGCAGCTGTCTTTTTCTTAATTAGCCCTTCATTTTCTCCTATTCACTTGGTGTACTGGTGGGCAGCATTTTCGTTTTTTGCGGCAGTGGCACTGTTCTTATTTGCCGAGCGTTCACAGCGAGTCGAGTCGGTGGTCGATAGAATAGTAGCGTGGATAAAGGAGCGATAGTTTGCCAGAAAAAGTTACGGCATGGATACAAAGCGATTCAAGTACTCAGGCTGCATTCCAATCTGAAATTGATCGCTTGGCTGAGAAATATAGCACACCGACGTTTGAGCCTCATCTCACTTTAGTAAGTGGTTTTATGTCAGAGCCCGCTGAGTTCGCGCGTTCAGTGGAAGAGATAGTGTCTGCTGTTCAACTCCCGACGCTCGCATGTACACGAATTGGAATAAGTACTACGCCATTCCAGTGTGTGTTTGCTAGAATACAGGAAGCGCCAGAGTTACTTGAGCTCTACCTGCTCCTTAGAGACAGATTAAAAACCAATGAACAGGGCTTTTTTATGCCACATGTCAGTTTGATGTATAATGTGGCTAGCATACAAGAGCGCTGGAATATTGCTTCTAGCATCGCGCTTCCTCAACAAACGTATCCTGCAGCAAAGGTGGTCGTTGCCACAACGCCAAGTGTTGATCCAAGTACTTGGCAAATATATGGCGAGTTTCAGCTTGCCACTACGTAATACTACAGAAAGGTA